>NZ_JBEGDJ010000007.1:0-128845 GCF_040191335.1 Nocardioides sp. YIM 152588
GCTGACCCGGCAGCACGGCCGGGTCCGGGCGGTCGCCCGCGGCGTACGGAAGACGACCTCGCGCTGGGGCTCGCGCCTGGAGCCCTTCACCCACGTCGACCTCCAGCTCGCTCGGCCCCGCGCTCGGCGGCACCCGGTTCTACCCCTACGGCCCCGACCCGACACGGCCGACCTCGGCGACGACGCCGGACCGCCCGCGCGGCGGCTCGCCGAGACCGCCGGCTGGCCGCTGCTGGCCGAGCCGACCAGCGGCGCCCGCACCGGCAGCCACGCCCTGCGCTGCGGCCGGCTCCTGGTCAACGCCGAGGTCGGCCGCCGGATCGAGCGGGTGGTGGTCTTCGGGCGGCCCACGCTGTCCCGCCCGGTCACCACCCTGCTGTCGCGCCCCGGCGTCGAGGTGCTGGTGGTCCGCGCCGCAGGGTTCTGGCCGCCCGCGCCCGACGGCGCGCGGACCGTCACGGCGCCCGCGTGGGAGGGCGAGCCCGACGACCCGGCCTGGCTGGCGGCCTGGCGCGAGGCGGACGCCGACCTCGGCCGCCGCGTCGACGCCGAGCTCGCGGGGGCGACAGCGCTGACGCCGTACGACGTCGCGCGGGCGACGTTCGCGGCCCTGCCCGCGGGCGGGCTGCTGGTGGTCGGCGCCTCCAGCCCGATCCGGGACCTGGACCTGATGGCGCGCCCGGCGACGGTCGGGGAGCGCCGGCGGGTGATCGCCAACCGCGGGCTGGCCGGGATCGACGGCGCCCTGTCGACGGCGATCGGCGCGGCCCTGGGCCGCCCGCACTCGTCCCGGGCGCTGGCGCTGGTCGGCGACCTCACGTTCCTGCACGACCAGAACGGGTTGGTGCTCGGCCCCGACGAGCCGCGCCCGGACCTGACCATCGTGGTGCCCAACGACGACGGCGGCGCGATCTTCTCGATGCTGGAGCAGGGTGCGCCGACGCACGCCCCGGCGTTCGAGCGGCTCTTCGGCACCCCGCACGGCGTCGACCTGGCCTCGGTCTGCGCCGCGGTCCGGGTGCCGCACCTGCGGGTCACCTCGCGCCCGGAGCTGGAGCAGGCGCTGGCGATGCCGAACGGCGGCATCGAGGTGGTCGAGGCGGTGGTCTCCCGCGCCGACCGGCGCGACCTCGACGCCCGGCTCCGCGCCCTCGCCCCCGACTGACCCCGTCAGCCGAGTTGGGGGTTGACGACCGCCGAGTTGGGGGAAACCGACACGCGGTGTCGCGATCCCCCAACTCGAGGGTCGCGATCCCCCAACTCGAGGGTCGCGATCCCCCAACTCGAGGGTCGGTTTCCCCCAACTCGAGGGTCGGTTTCCCCCAACTCGGCGATCGGGTGCCCGGCAGGATGGGCGCATGGAGATCGCCCTGCTGCTGGTGGCCATCGCGGTCACCGTCCTCGCCGTCACGGCGGTCTCGGGGCGCTACGGGGTCCCGGCGCCGCTGACGCTGATCGTGGCCGGGGTCGTGGCGTCGTACGTGCCGGGCTTCCCGGAGGTGCGGCTGGAGCCCGAGATCGTGCTGCTCGGGCTGCTGCCGCCGCTGCTCTACTCCGCCGCGCTGACCACCTCGCTGGTCGACTTCAACGCCAACCGCCGGCCGATCCTGCTGCTCTCGGTGGGCCTCATCGTCTTCACCACCGCCGGCGTGGCCGTGGTGGTGCACGCGGTGGTGCCGGACATGGGCTGGCCGCTGGCGTTCGCGATCGGTGCCGTGGTGGCGCCGCCGGACGCGGTGGCGGCGACCGCGATCGGCCGCCGGATCGGCCTGCCCCGCCGGGTGGTGACGATCCTGGAGGGGGAGTCGCTGCTCAACGACGCGACCGCCCTGGTCGCGCTGCGCACCGCCGTCGCGGCGCTCGGCACGACGGTGACCGCGCTCGAGGTCGGGGTCGACTTCGTCGTCGCGGCCGGCGGGGGCGTGGCGGTCGGGGCGCTGACCTACCTGCTGGTCGCCGCGGTCCGGAGGCGGGTGAGCGACCCGCTGCTGGACACGGCGATCTCGCTGGTGGTGCCGTTCGCGGCGTACCTGGTCGCCGAGGAGATCCACGCCTCGGGCGTCGTCGCCGTCGTGATCGCCGGGCTGCTGCTGGGCCACCAGGCGCCGGTGCTGCAGACCGCGCGCTCCCGGCTGGCCGAGCGCACCAACTGGCGCACCATCGCCTACGTCCTGGAGAACACCGTCTTCCTGCTGATCGGCCTGCAGGCCGACTGGATGGTGGAGGAGGTCCGGGAGAGCGAGCTGAGCGGCGCGATGGTAGCCGGAGCGAGCCTGGCCACGCTGGCCGCGGTGGTCGTGCTGCGGCTGGTCTGGGTCTTCTCCTCCCGCATGCTGCTCAAGCGCAACCTCGGTGACCCGAGCGGTACGCCGGCGACGTGGCGCCACACCTTCCTGATCGGCTGGGCCGGGATGCGCGGTGTGGTCACGCTGGCCGCCGCCTTCGTCGTGCCCGAGGACACCCCCTACCGCGAGCTGGTGCTGGTGATCGCCTTCACCGTCGTCGCCGGGACGCTCTTCGGCCAGGGCTCGACGCTGCCGTGGATCGCCCGGAGGCTGAACGTCCCCGGACCGGACCCGATGGACGACGCCCTGGCCCGGGCGACGCTGCTCCAGCAGGCCGCGAAGGCCGGCAAGATCCGGCTGAAGGAGCTCACCGGGGACCTGGGCGAGTCCGAGGACGACCCGTACGGGGTGCGCGCCACGCTCGTGAACCGCGTCGAGCAGCGCAACTTCGCCGCGTGGGAGCGGCTGGGCACCACCGCGGGGGAGGAGAGCCCGAGCGCGTCGTACAACCGGCTGCGCTCGGAGATGATCGACGCCGAGCGGCGCCGGGTGCTGGAGATCCGCTCCACCGGCAGCGTGCCCTCGGAGGTGGTGAGCGAGGTGCTGGCGCTGCTGGACGTGGAGGAGTCGATGCTCGACCTGGCTGAGGACGACCGGGCCGGGATCAGGACGGACGCGGCGGACCGGCAGGTCGGCGAGCAGTGCGCGCACCTGGAGCAGGCCGTCCTGCGCCCGCTCCCCGACGGGAGCGATGCGCCGGTCTGCGCCGCCTGCGTCGCGATCGGCTCGCGCTGGGTGGCGCTGCGGATGTGCCTGGAGTGCGGGGAGGTCGGCTGCTGCGACTCCTCTCCGCACCGGCACGCGACGGCCCACTTCCGCGACGCCGGCCACCCGGTGATGCGGTCGGTGGAGCCGGGGGAGGACTGGCGGTGGTGCTTCGTGCACCACCTGACCGGCTGAAGGGCCCGGGAACTCCGGCCGAACGACCGGGTGATCCTCCCGGCCGACGGCGCTAGGTTGGCTGCATGCGGTTGACGAAGCTCGGCCACTCCTGCGTCCGGATCTCCGACGGCGACACCACGGTGGTGCTCGATCCGGGGATGTTCACCGACCCGGGGGCGGTCGACGGCGCCGACGCGGTGCTGATCACGCACGTCCATCCCGACCACTACTCGCTGGAGCACCTGCGGGCCACCGACGCGCCGATCCACACCATCGGGGCGGTGGCCGCGGCGATCCGCGAGGAGGCGCCGGACGTCCACGAGCGGGTGCACGTGGTCTCGCCCGGCCAGCACTTCGCGATCGCCGGCATCGGCGTCCACACGATCGGCGAGCTGCACGCGGTGATCCACCCGGACCTGCCGCGCTTCCACAACAGCGGCTACCTGCTCGACGTCGACGGCACCCGGGTCTTCCACCCCGGCGACGCGCTGACCGGTCCCGGCGCCCCGATCGACGTGCTGCTCACCCCGGTCTGCGCGCCGTGGATGAAGGTCAGCGAGGGCATCGACTTCGCGCGCTCGGTGCGGGCCCCGCGCAACGTGGCGATCCACGACCGGATCTACTCCGCGGCCGGGCTCGCGGTCGCCGACGGCCACTTCGGCCGGTTCCTGGGCCAGGACGAGCTGGACTACGTGCGGCTGGCCGACGGCGCCGAGCTGGAGTGACCCCGTCGCCGGCGGCCCACCGGGGACCCGGCATCATGGCCGAATGCCTCTCGCTCGCTCCTCCACAGTCGGCGTCACCGCCGGCGTCGTCGTCCTTGCCGGTCTCGTGGGCTTCGGGGTCGGCCTCCCGAAGGTGATCGACTCGCCCGGGACGGCGACGGAGATGCCGGCGCTGCCGGACGAGGTCGCGGGCCTCCAGGCCGTCGCCACGGTCGACGTCGCCGAGACCGACCTTGACGAGGACGTGCGCGAGCGGTACGCCGAGCTGCTCGCCGCCGCGGCCGACAGCGACGTCGCGGCCGCGGAGAACCTCGCGGCGCAGTACGGCGACGCCGAGGTCCGGATGTACCTCGAGGTGGACGCCCTCTCGGGTGTCAGCGCGGGCGGCTCGATCTCGCAGCTGACGGTCACCGTCGTCCCCGGTGAGCAGGGCCTGCTGATGCCGGGCGGCCCCTACGAGGCCGACACGTACACGCTGGAGGAGGTCGACGGGAACCGCTGCTCGGTGATCACCCAGAACGGCTACTCCGCGACCGGCGAGGCCTCGCTCAGCCACCAGGTCGAGTGCCGCACCTCCGCGGACGGCCTCACCTACGACGTCTACAGCGTCGGGATGTCGCCCGAGGAGGCCTCGGCGGCGCTCGACGAGGTCGTGGACGCGTCGGCCTGACGCCCGCGTCGGGCCCGGAGGTTTCGAGGCTCGCTTCGCTCGCACCTCAACCACCGGGGCCGCTCAGCCGCCTCGGGCGGCCGGCGACTACCCTGCGCGAGTGGCCCGCGCAGCGCTCGACAAGCAGCCGTCCGACGTCCGTCGCATGTTCGACACCGTCGCCCGGCGCTATGACCTGACCAACGACATCCTGTCCTTCGGTCAGGACCGGCGCTGGCGCCGGGAGGTCCTGGAGGCCGTCGACCCGTCGTACGGCGACCGGGTGCTGGACCTCGCGGCCGGCACCGGCACCTCGAGCCAGCCGTTCGTCGACGCCGGCGCCGAGGTGGTGCCGTGCGACTTCTCGGTCGGCATGCTCCAGGTCGGCAAGCAGCGGCTGCCGCACCTGCCGTTCACGGCCGGCGACGGGACGCGCCTGCCGTTCCGGGACGGCACCTTCGACGCGGTCACCATCTCCTTCGGGCTGCGCAACATCGTGGACCCGGTGGCCGGCCTGGCCGAGATGCGCCGGGTGACCCGGCCGGGCGGCCGGCTGGTGGTCTGCGAGTTCAGCCACCCGACGTGGTCGCCGTGGCGCACGGTCTACCTGGAGTACCTGATGAAGGCGCTGCCGCCGATCGCGACCGCGGTCTCCTCGGCGCCGGACGCCTACGTCTACCTCGCCGAGTCGATCCGTGCCTGGCCGGACCAGCAGGGCCTGGCCGAGCTGATCCGGGAGGCCGGCTGGACGGCGCCGCAGTGGCGCAACCTGTCGGGCGGCATCGTCGCCCTGCACCGCGCGACGGCCTGACCCCGACCCGACGCCCGCGGCGCCCCGGTCCCACGAGGACCGGGGCGTCGCGCATTTTCGCTACGCCGGGATGACCTAATCAGCAGGTCAGGACACGAATGAGATCCCCGTCGCAGTCCTGGTGCACACGCGCCCCAGGAGTGGCAGGATGTGGGCTACGCCACTAGTGATT
Organism: Nocardioides sp. YIM 152588; assembly: GCF_040191335.1. NCBI lineage: Bacteria > Bacillati > Actinomycetota > Actinomycetes > Propionibacteriales > Nocardioidaceae > Nocardioides > Nocardioides sp. YIM 152588. The sequence continues at coordinate 5,585 of NZ_JBEGDJ010000007.1, forward strand.
CGGTTCACAAGGTCACGAATGCGCTGACCCGCGGAGGCGTGCCACAGCCCGATCGGGGCGCCCGGCCACGGACGCCCCGACCGTACGGAAGGGAATGGTGATGGAGCTCTACGCCCCGGTCCTCGTCCTGGCTGCCCTGGCTGCGCTGTTCGCGGTCGGGTCGGTCGCGATGAGCACGCTGGTCGGCCCGGGCCGCTACAACCGGGCCAAGTACGACTCCTACGAGTGCGGCATCGAGCCGACCCCGCAGGCGCTGTCGGGCCGGTTCCCGGTGAAGTACTACATCACCGCGATGCTCTTCATCGTCTTCGACATCGAGATCATCTTCCTCTACCCGTGGGCCGTCTACTTCGACGCCATGTCCTGGTTCGGGCTCGCCGAGATGGTCGTCTTCATCGGCACTGTGTTCGTCGCGTACGCCTATGTATGGCGTCGCGGCGGCCTCGACTGGGACTGAACGGGAGAACTGAGATGGGTATCGAGGAGAAGCTCCCCAGCGGAGTCCTGCTGTCCACCGTCGAGGGGCTGGCGGGCTACATGCGCAAGGCCAGCTTCTGGCCCGCGACGTTCGGCCTGGCCTGCTGCGCGATCGAGATGATGACCAGCGGCGGCCCCAAGTACGACCTGGGCCGGTTCGGCATGGAGGTCTTCCGGGCCAGCCCGCGCCAGGCCGACCTGATGATCGTCGCCGGCCGGGTCAGCCAGAAGATGGCGCCGGTGCTCCGCCAGATCTACGACCAGATGGCCGAGCCCAAGTGGGTGCTCGCGATGGGCGTCTGCGCCAGCAGCGGCGGCATGTTCAACAACTACGCGATCGTGCAGGGCGTCGACCACGTGGTGCCGGTCGACATGTACCTGCCCGGCTGCCCGCCCCGCCCGGAGATGCTGATCGACGCGATCCTCAAGCTCCACGACAAGGTCCAGCACACGCCGTTCGGCGCCAACCGCGAGGCGCAGATCCGCGAGCTGGAGGCCGAGGGCCTGGTCGCCCTGCCCACCAGCGACATGAAGGGGCTGCTGCGGTGACCGACGAGACCCCGGAGCAGAAGACCGAGCTGGAGACGACGGAGGAGCTCGCCGCCGGCCACGAGGAGCGCGCGGTCGGCGAGCGGCACGGCATGTTCGGCGTACGGGGCACCGGTGACACGAGCGGGTACGGCGGCCTGGTCCGCCCGGTGATCCTCCCCGGCAGCGCCGAGCGCCCGTACGGAGGCTGGTTCGACACGGTCGCCGACGCGCTGGACCCGCTGATCGAGCGGGTGGTCATCCACCGCGGCGAGATCACCTTCCACGTGCACCGCGACAACCTGCTGCAGGCGGCGCGGCTGCTCCGCGACGACCCGGCGCTGCGCTTCGAGCTGTTCAGCGGCGTCAGCGGGGTGCACTACCCCGACGACGAGGGGCGCGAGCTGCACGCGGTCTACCACCTGACCTCGATGACCTACAACCGGGCGATCCGGGTCGAGGTCTCCGCGCCGGACGCCGACCCGACCGTGCCGTCGGTGGTCGGCGTCTACCCGGCGGCCGACTGGCACGAGCGCGAGACCTACGACATGTTCGGCCTGCTCTTCGCCGGCCACCCCTCGCTGACCCGGATCCTGATGCCCGACGACTGGCCGGGCCACCCGCAGCGCAAGGACTACCCGCTCGGCGGCATCCCCGTCGAGTACAAGGGCGGCACGGTGCCGCCGCCCGACCAGAGGAGGTCGTACACCTGATGACCACCAACACCGAGAGCAGCACCGGCGAGGACTTCTACGCCGGCGCCAGCGAGACCACCGAGGGTCGCGTCTTCACCGTCTCCGGCCAGGACTGGGACGAGGTCGCGGCCGGCCTCGGCGAGGGCGAGGCCAGCGAGCGCGTCGTCGTGAACATGGGTCCGCAGCACCCGTCCACCCACGGCGTGCTGCGCCTGATCCTCGAGCTCGAGGGCGAGACGGTGACCGAGGCCCGCTGCGGCATCGGCTACCTGCACACCGGCATCGAGAAGAACATGGAGTTCCGCTCCTGGACGCAGGGCGTCACGTTCTGCACCCGGATGGACTATCTCAGCCCGTTCTACAACGAGATGACCTACGTCCTCGGCGTGGAGCGGCTCCTCGACATCGAGGACGAGATCCCCGAGAAGGCCTCGGTGATGCGGGTCCTGCTGATGGAGCTCAACCGGATCTCCTCGCACCTGGTCGCGGTCGCCACCGGCGGCATGGAGATCGGCGCGCTGACGGTGATGACGATGGGGTTCCGCGAGCGCGAGCTGGTGCTGGACCTGTTCGAGCTGATCACCGGCCTGCGGATGAACCACGCCTTCATCCGCCCCGGCGGCGTCGCCCAGGACCTGCCGCCCGGCGCCCTGGACGAGATCCGCGGCTTCATCGCCCTGATGAAGAAGCGGCTGCCCGAGTACGCCGCGCTGTGCAACGCCAACCCGATCTTCAAGGCCCGGCTGGAGGGCGTCGGCCACCTCGACCTCGAGGGGTGCCTCGCGCTCGGCCTCACCGGGCCCGTGCTGCGCAGCACCGGCTACCCCTGGGACCTGCGCAAGACCCAGCCCTACTGCGGCTACGAGACCTACGACTTCGACGTGCAGACCTGGGACACCGCCGACGCCTACGGCCGGTTCCGGCTGCGGCTGAACGAGATGTGGGAGTCCCTGCGGATCGTCGAGCAGGCCGCCGACCGGCTCGGCAAGCTCGAGAACGAGCCGGTGATGGTCGCCGACAAGAAGATCGCCTGGCCCAGCCAGCTCGCGATCGGCAGCGACGGGATGGGCAACAGCCTCGACCACATCCGGCACATCATGGGTGAGTCGATGGAGGGCCTGATCCACCACTTCAAGCTGGTCACCGAGGGCTTCCGGGTGCCGGCCGGCCAGGCCTACGTGCCGATCGAGTCGCCGCGCGGCGAGCTCGGCGCCCACGTCGTCTCCGACGGCGGCACCCGTCCGTTCCGGGCCCACTTCCGGGACCCGTCGTTCCACAACCTGCAGGCCATGGGCGTGATGAGCGAGGGCGGGATGATCGCCGACGTCATCGTCGCCATCGCCAGCATCGACCCGGTGATGGGAGGCGTCGACCGATGACCACCGAGCCCACCACGGACTCCGGTACCGCCGCGACCACGCGGCAGCTCAGCGCGACCACGCTGGCCGAGCTCCGCGAGATCGCGGGCCGCTACCCCGAGAAGCGCTCCGGGCTGCTGCCGATGCTCCACCTGGTCCAGGCCGCGCAGGGCAAGATCACCCCCGAGGGGATCGAGGCCTGCGCGGAGATCCTGGAGATCAGCCCCGCCGAGGTCAACGGCGTGGCGACCTTCTACACGATGTACAAGCGCCACGAGGTCGGCGACTACCACGTCGGGGTCTGCACCAACACGCTCTGTGCCGTGATGGGCGGCGACGCGATCCTCAACCGGCTCAAGGACCACCTCGGCGTCGGCAACGACGAGGTCGCGCCGCAGCGCCAGGGGGACCAGCGCAGCGTCAGCCTCGAGCACGTCGAGTGCAACGCGGCCTGCGACTACGCCCCGGTGGTGATGGTCAACTGGGAGTTCATGGACAACCAGACGCCGGAGTCGGCGGTCCAGATGGTGGAGGCGCTGCGCGCCGGCCACCCGGTCCGCTCCACCCGGGGTCCGCGGATCTGCACCTGGCGCGAGGCCGAGCGGGTGCTCGCCGGCTTCCCCGACGGGCGGGTCGACGAGGGTCCGGCCGCCGGCCACGCCAGCCTCGTCGGGCTGCACATCGCCCGGCAGAACGACTGGACCGCGCCCGAGCCGGAGGCGCCCGCCGCGATCGGCCAGGACGTCGCCGACGACAAGGAGGGCGCGGTCGCCGACGCGGACACCGCGCGCGCCGAGTCGGAGACGGTGGAGGAGTCGGCCGACACCCCCGATGCCACGGAGCCGAAGGAGTCCCCCGGTGACTGATCCGTTGACGCCCGTCCTCACCGAGATGTGGGACGTCGAGAACGGCTGGAAGCTCGAGGCCTACGCCGCCCGCGGCGGCTACGACTCCTTGGACGTCGCCTTCGGGATGGACCCCGACGCCGTCATCGCCGCGGTCAAGGACTCCGGCCTGCGCGGCCGCGGCGGCGCGGGCTTCCCGACCGGGATGAAGTGGTCCTTCATCCCGCAGGACAACCCCAAGCCGAAGTACCTGGTGGTCAACGCGGACGAGTCCGAGCCGGGCACCTGCAAGGACATCCCGCTGATGATGGGCAACCCGCACGTGCTGGTGGAGGGCGTCATCGTCTCCTCCTACGCGATCCGGGCGAAGAAGGCCTTCATCTACATCCGCGGCGAGGTGCTCCAGCCGATCCGCAGGGTCCAGGCCGCCGTCGAGGAGGCGTACGCCGCGGGCCACCTCGGCACCGACATCCACGGCTCGGGCTACGACCTGGACATCGTGGTGCACGCCGGCGCCGGCGCCTACATCTGCGGCGAGGAGACCGCGCTGCTGGAGGGCCTGGAGGGGCGCCGCGGCCAGCCGCGGCTGCGGCCGCCGTTCCCCGCCGTGGCCGGCCTGTACGCCAGCCCGACGGTGATCAACAACGTCGAGTCCATCGCCTCGGTGCCCGGCATCGTCCGCCACGGCGCCGACTGGTTCGCGTCGATGGGCACCGAGAAGTCCAAGGGGCACGGGATCTTCTCCCTCTCCGGGCACGTCACCAAGCCCGGCCAGTACGAGGCCCCGCTCGGGATCACCCTGCGCGAGCTGCTCGACCTCGCCGGCGGCGTACGGGCCGGGCACGAGCTGAAGTTCTGGACCCCCGGCGGGTCCTCGACGCCGCTGCTGACCGCCGAGCACCTCGACGTGCCGCTGGACTTCGAGGGCGTCGCCGGCGCCGGCTCGATGCTCGGCACGCGCGCGCTGCAGATCTTCGACGAGACCGTCTGCGTGGTCCGCGCCGTGCTCCGCTGGACGGAGTTCTACAAGCACGAGTCGTGCGGCAAGTGCACCCCGTGCCGCGAGGGCACCTGGTGGCTGGTGCAGGCGCTGACCCGGCTGGAGAACGGCCAGGGCAGCGAGGAGGACCTCGACCAGCTGCTCGACCAGTGCGAGAACATCCTGGGGCGCTCGTTCTGCGCGCTCGGCGACGGCGCCACCAGCCCGATCTCCAGCTCGATCCAGTTCTTCCGCGAGGAGTACCTCGCCCACCTGGCCGAGGGCGGCTGTCCGTTCGACCCGGCCAGGTCGACCGTGTTCGCGAGCCAGGAGGTGCGCGCATGAGCACGCCGGAGAAGTCCGACCTGGTCACCGTCACCATCGACGGGGTCCAGGTCGACGTGCCGGCCGGCACGCTGGTGATCCGCGCCGCCGAGCGGGCCGGGATCCAGGTCCCGCGGTTCTGCGACCACCCGCTGCTCGCGCCCGTCGGCGCCTGCCGCCAGTGCCTGGTCGACGTGCCCGATGCCGGCAACGGCCGCGGGTTCCCCAAGCCGCAGGCCTCCTGCACCCTGCCCGTCGCGGAGGGGATGGTGGTCAGCACGCAGGTCACCAGCCCCGTCGCCGACAAGGCGCAGAAGGGCGTGATGGAGCTGCTGCTCATCAACCACCCGCTGGACTGCCCCGTCTGCGACAAGGGCGGGGAGTGCCCGCTGCAGAACCAGGCGATGTCCAACGGCCAGGGCGAGTCGCGGTTCTCCGACGCCCGCAACCACGGCACCAAGCGGACCTTCCCCAAGCCGATCAACCTCTCGCCCACGGTGCTGCTGGACCGCGAGCGCTGCATCGTCTGCCAGCGCTGCACCCGGTTCGCCGCGGAGATCGCCGGCGACCCGTTCATCGCGCTCGTCGAGCGCGGCGCCCAGCAGCAGATCGGCATCGCCGAGGACGCCCCGTTCCTCTCCTACTTCTCCGGCAACGTCATCCAGATCTGCCCGGTCGGCGCGCTCACCTCGGAGCAGTACCGGTTCCGCTCCCGGCCCTTCGACCTCGTCTCCAGCCCCGGCATCGCCGAGCACGACGCCTGCGGCTCCGCGATCCGGGTCGACCACCGGCGCGGCAAGGTGATGCGCCGCCTCGCCGGCGACGACCCCGAGGTCAACGAGGAGTGGATCACCGACAAGGACCGGTTCGGCTTCGCCTACGCGAACGAGGCCGACCGGCTCACCTACCCGCAGGTCCGCGACGAGGACGGGACGCTCCGCCCGGCGTCGTGGCCTGAGGCGTTCGCCGTCGCCGCCCGCGGCCTCGCGGCCGCCCGCGAGGAGGGCGGGGTCGGGGTGCTCACCGGCGGCCGGCTCACCGCCGAGGACGCCTACGCCTACAGCAAGTTCGCCCGCGTCGCGCTCGGCACCAACGACATCGACTTCCGGGCCCGGCCGCACTCCGCTGAGGAGGCGGGCTTCCTGGCCCAGCACGTCGTGCTCACCGCGCCCGCCGGCGGCTCGGTCACCTACGCCGACCTCGAGACGGCGAGCAAGGTGGTCCTGGTCGGGCTCGAGCCCGAGGACGAGGCCGGCGCGATCTTCCTGCGGTTGCGGAAGTCCGTGCTGGCCGGAGGCACCGAGGTGGTGGCGGTCGCCCCGTTCACCACCCGCGGCCTGGCCAAGCTCTCCGCGCGCCTGGTGCCGACCGCGCCGGGCGACGAGGAGGCCGCGCTGCGCGGGCTGGCCGGGGAGCTGGACGCGGACACGGTGCTGCTCGTGGGCGAGCGGCTGGCCGTCGTACCGGGTGCGCTGAACGCGGCCGGCGAGGTCGCCGGGGAGACCGGCGCCCGGCTGGCCTGGGTGCCGCGGCGCGCCGGCGACCGCGGCGCGGTCGAGGCCGGCTGCCTGCCGATCCTGCTGCCCGGCGGACGCCCGGTCATGGTCGACGAGGCCCGGGCGGACCTGGCGGCCGCCTGGGGTGTCGACCACCTGCCGGCGGAGCCCGGGCGGAGCGGCGACGCGATCGTCGCGGCGCTGGTCACCGGCGAGCTCGGCGGCCTCGTCATCGCCGGGGTGGACCCGGACGACACGGCCGAGCCCGCGGCGACCCGCGACGCCATCGCGGCCGCCGGCTTCGTGGTCGCCTTCGACCTGCGCGACTCCGAGGTCACCGACCAGGCCGACGTCGTCTTCCCCGTCGCGCCGGTCACCGACAAGGCCGGCACGTTCGTCAACTGGGAGGGACGCGCCCGGCCGTTCGAGGCCGCGCTGCACAACCCGGCCTCGCTGCCCGAGCTGCGGGCGCTGTCCGGGATCGCCGAGGAGATGGGCGCGCCGCTCGGCTTCCGCACCGTCGAGGAGGCACGGGCCGAGATGGCCGCGGTCGGGCCCTGGGACGGGCACGGCGCCACGTCGTTCCTCGGCGTCGACTCGCCGACCCCGGACACGGGGGAGGGCGTGCTGCTGTCCACCTGGAAGCAGTCGGTCGACAACGGCTCGATGCTCGACGGCGACAAGTACCTGCGCGCCACCGCCCGACCGGTCGTGGCGCTCCTGCCACCGGCGCTGTACGACGCGCACGGCCCCACCGTCACCCTCACCGGTGACCGCGGGTCGGTGACGCTGCCGGCCGAGCCCGCCGCCGACCTGGTCGACGGCGTGGTGTGGGTCCCGGCCGACTCGTTCGGGGCCGGCGTGCTCGCCGACCTCGCCTCGCCCGGCAGTCGGATCACGATCGAGGGAGGCGGCCGATGAGCCCGCTGGACGCATTCGGGAACGACCCGTGGTGGATCGTCGCGATCAAGGCGGTCCTGGTCTTCGTCGTGCTGGTGCTGCTCACGCTGTTCAACATCTGGTTCGAGCGCCGGGTCGTGGCCCGGATGCAGCACCGGATCGGCCCGAACATCAACGGCCCCTTCGGCCTGCTGCAGTCGCTCGCCGACGGCGTGAAGCTGGCGTTCAAGGAGGACCTGATCCCCAAGGCCGCCGACAAGGTGGTCTTCCTGCTGGCCCCGATCATCGCGGTGATCCCGGCCTTCGTGACCTTCAGCGTCATCCCGTTCGGCCCCGAGGTGAGCATGTTCGGCGAGACCACGCCGCTGCAGCTGACCGACATGCCGGTGGCCGTGCTCTTCGTGATGGCGATCGCCTCGATCGGCATCTACGGGATCGTCCTCGGCGGCTGGTCCAGCGGCTCGACGTACTCCCTGCTGGGCGGGCTGCGCTCCAGCGCCCAGATGATCTCCTACGAGGTCGCGATGGGCCTCGCGCTGGTCGCCGTGTTCATGTACGCCGGCTCGATGTCGACGAGCGAGATCGTCGCCGCGCAGGACGACTTCTGGTTCGGCCTGATCCTGGCGCCGTCGTTCATCATCTACATGATCGCGATGGTCGGTGAGACCAACCGGGCGCCGTTCGACCTCCCCGAGGCCGAGGGCGAGCTGGTCGGCGGCTTCCACACCGAGTACTCCAGCCTGAAGTTCGCGCTCTTCTTCCTGGCCGAGTACATCAACATGGCGACCGTCTCGGCGCTGGCGACCACGCTCTTCCTGGGCGGCTGGCACGCCCCGTTCTGGATCGACGAGGTCTGGGCGGGTGCCAACGAGGGCTACTGGCCGGTGCTGTGGTTCTTCGGCAAGGTCCTCTTCTTCATCTTCATCTTCATCTGGCTGCGCGGGACGCTGCCGCGGCTGCGCTACGACCAGTTCATGCACTTCGGCTGGAAGCGGCTCATCCCGATCTCGCTGGTCTGGATCATCGCGGTGGCCACGCTCCGCGCGGCCCGCAACGACCTGGCGTTCGACCGGCAGACGGCGATGATCGTGGCCGGCGTGCTGATCGTCGTCTTCCTGGCGCTCTACTTCGTGCCGGAGCGCCGCGGCGAGGCGGCGGCGCGGGCGCCCGAGCCGCCGCGGCCCGGGGCGTTCCCGACGCCGCCGATCCCCGCCGGTGGCCCGGTCCGCGGCGCCGCCGCCGAGCTGGTCTTCCCGTCCGACCCCGATGTGACCGTCTCCGAGGTGCGTCATGGCTGACCCGAAGAAGCCCGAGCAGAAGGGCCCCACCCTCAAGGAGCAGTTCTGGGACCCGGTCGCCGGGTTCGGCGTCACCTTCCGGACCATGTTCCGCAAGGTCGTCACGGAGCAGTACCCGAAGGAGAAGCTGCCCACCGCGCCGCGGTTCCACGGCCGGCACCAGCTCAACCGCTGGCCCGACGGGCTGGAGAAGTGCGTGGGCTGCGAGCTGTGCGCGTGGGCCTGCCCCGCGGACGCGATCTACGTCGAGGGCGCGTCCAACAGCGACCAGCCCGACGCCGACGGCAACTCCCAGCGGTTCTCGCCGGGCGAGCGGTACGGCCGCGTCTACCAGATCAACTACCTGCGCTGCATCCTCTGCGGCCTGTGCATCGAGGCGTGCCCGACGCGCGCGCTGACGATGACCAACGAGTACGAGCTGGCCGACACCAGCCGGGCCAGCCTGATCTACGAGAAGTCGGACCTGCTGGCGCCGCTGCTGCCCGGCATGGAGCAGCCGCCGCACCCGATGCGGCTCGGCGACGACGAGGGTGAGTACTACCGCGGCGAGTTCACCGCCACCGGCGAGATCCCCCGCGTCTCGGGAGGGGATGAGTGATGGTCGCGTTCTGGGTCCTGGCACCGATCATGGTGCTGGCCGCCCTCGGCATCCTGTTCGTGCGCAAGGCGGTGCACGCCGCGCTGCTGCTGGCGGTGGTGATGATCAGCCTCGCCTCGCTCTACGCGGTGCTCGAGGCGCCGTTCCTCTTCGCGGTGCAGATCATCGTCTACACCGGCGCGATCCTGATGCTCTTCCTGTTCGTGCTGATGCTGGTCGGCGTCGACGCCTCGGACTCCGTGGTGGAGACCATCCGCGGCCAGCGGGTGCTCGCCTGGGCCGTCGGCGGCGTCTTCGCGGTGGTCATGCTGATCGGCCTTACCCAGCTCTCCTTCGGCACCGCGGTCGGCCTCGACGAGGCCAACGCCGAGGGCAACGTGCAGGGCCTGGCCAACATCCTGTTCTCCCGCTACGTGTTCGCCTTCGAGATCACCAGCGCGCTGCTGATCACCGCCGCCGTCGGCGCGATGGTGCTCGCCCACCGGGAACGGCTCACGCCCAAGGTCACCCAGGCCGACCTCGCCGCCCAGCGGGTCCGGGACTACGCCGACAAGGGCGCCCACCTCGGCCCGCTGCCCTCGCCGGGCGTCTACGCCCGGCACAACGCGGTCGACACCCCGGCGCTGCTGCCGGACGGCAGCCCGTCGCCGCTCTCGGTCTCCCGGGTGCTCGCCGCCCGCGGCACGATGCAGGGCTCGATGGCCGACGACGTGGAGGAGATGGCCGAGCAGCTCGGCGTCGACCCGACGACGATGCCGGAGGAGTCCGGCAGGTCCGGGGTCACGGCCTCGAGCGAGGAGGACCAGGCATGAGCGAGTACGTCGTCCTCTCGGCGATCCTCTTCACCATCGGCGCGATCGGGGTGCTGACCCGCCGCAACGCGATCGTGGTCTTCATGTGCGTGGAGCTGATGCTCAACGCCTGCAACCTCGCGTTCGTCGCCTTCGCCCACCAGCACGGCAACCTCGACGGCCAGATCGCCGCCTTCTTCGTGATGGTGGTCGCCGCCGCCGAGGTGGTGGTCGGCCTCGCCATCATCATGACCATCTTCCGGACCCGTCGCTCGGCCTCGGTCGATGACGCCAGCCTGCTGAAGTTCTGAGGGGACGCCGATGTCTGCACTCGTCTCACTGGCCGCTGCCGCCGAGAGCCACGCCCCGGTGGTGGCCCCGGTGGAGGCCGACGGCGCGTTCACGCTGCTGTGGCTGATCATCGCGCTGCCGGCCGCCGGCGCCGCGATCCTGCTGCTCGGCGGCAAGCTCACCGACGCCTGGGGCCACCTGCTCGGCACCGCGACGGCGTTCGGCTCCTTCATCCTGAGCGTGGTCGTCTTCGTCCAGCTGCTCGGGCGCGCCGACGACGACCGCCAGATCGCCCAGCACCTGTGGACCTGGTTCTCCGTCGGCGGCCTCGACGTCGAGATGGACCTGCTCTACGACCCGCTCTCGGCGCTCTTCCTGCTGCTGATCACCGGCGTCGGGTCGCTGATCTTCCTGTACTCCAACGGCTACATGGCGCACGACCCGCGCCGGCGCCGCTTCTTCGCGTACCTCAACCTGTTCATGGCCGCGATGCTGATGCTGGTGCTGGCCGAGAACTATGTGGGGCTCTTCCTCGGCTGGGAGGGCGTCGGCCTGGCGTCGTACCTGCTGATCGGCTTCTGGCAGCACAAGCCCACGGCGGCGGCCGCGGCCAAGAAGGCGTTCGTGATCAACCGGGTCGGTGACATGGGGCTGAGCCTCGCCATCTTCCTGATGTTCGTCACCTTCGGCACGGTCAGCTTCACCGGGGTCAGCGAGCTCGCGCCCGGGGCCACCGAGACCACGTTGAACTGGATCGGCGTGCTGCTGCTCGTCGGCGCCTGCGGCAAGTCCGCCCAGGTGCCGCTGCAGGCCTGGCTGCTGGACGCGATGGAGGGCCCGACGCCGGTCTCGGCGCTGATCCACGCGGCGACGATGGTGACCGCCGGCGTCTACCTGGTGGTCCGCTCCAACTTCATCTTCGACCTGGCCCCGACCGCGCGGACCGCGGTGGTCGTGGTCGGCACGGTCACGCTGCTGTTCGGTGCGGTGATCGGATGCGCGAAGGACGACATCAAGAAGGTGCTGGCCGGCTCCACGATGAGCCAGATCGGCTACATGATGCTCGCGGCCGGACTCGGCCCGGCCGGCTACGCCTTCGCGATCTTCCACCTGCTCGCGCACGGCGCCTTCAAGGCGAACATGTTCCTCGGCGCCGGCTCGGTGATGCACGCGATGGACGACGACGTCGACATGCGCCACTACGGGGCGCTGAGCAAGGCGCTCCCGGTCACCTTCCTCACCTTCGCGATGGGCTACCTGGCCATCATCGGGTTCCCCGGCTTCTCCGGGTTCTGGTCCAAGGACAAGATCATCGAGGTCGCGCTCACCGAGAACTGGGTCGTCGGCCTCTGCGCGCTGCTCGGCGCCGGCATCACCGGCTTCTACATGACCCGGCTGATGCTGATGACCTTCTTCACCGAGAAGCGGTGGGCCGACGGCGTCCACCCGCACGAGAGCCCCGCGGTGATGACCATCCCGCTGATCGTGCTCGCCGCCCTCTCGGTGGTCTCCGGCGTCCTGCTGCTCAACGACTGGATCGTCGACGTGCTGACCCCCGTCATCGGCCACACGCCACACGTCGAGCCGCCGATCCCGGCGATCGGGATCAGCGCGCTCGCGGTGGTCGTCGTCGCGATCGGCGTCTTCGCCGCCTGGTGGTTCGTCGGCCGCGACGAGGTGCCGCGCGAGGCGCCGGAGGACGTGTCCTTCGTGACCAGGGCCGGACGGGCCGACCTGTACGGCGACGCGATCAACGACACCCTGGTGGTCGCCCCCGGCATGGTCGCGGTGCGCTCCGCGGTCGCGGCCGACAAGTCGCTGGTCGACGGCGCCTTCGGCGGCGGCGGCACCACGGTGACCGGCGTCGGGATCGGCCTACGCCGGTTGCAGACCGGCTACGTGCGGTCCTACGCCCTGTCCGTCCTCGCCGGGGCGCTGCTCCTGGTCCTGACCCTGGTGGCGGTGAACCTGTGATCTACCCCATTCAAATGCTCACTTCGTTCCGCTTTGATCGGGGACCCCGATGAACGACTTCCCGGTCCTCTCCCTCCTGATCTGGCTGCCGCTGGTCGGCGCTGTCGCGGTCGCGTTCGCGCCGCGCACCGTCGCCAAGACCCTCGGCCTCGGGGTCGCGCTGGCGACGCTCGCCGTGGCGGTCGCCGTCGCCATCGCCTACGAGACCGACGGCGGGCGGCAGCTCACCGAGACCCACGACTGGATCAGCGCCTTCGGCGTGCACTACGCGCTCGGGGTCGACGGCCTCGGCCTGCTCATGGTGCTGCTGACCGTCCTGCTGGTGCCGATCGTGATCGTCGCCGAGTGGCACACCAGCGACGACCCCGACGGCGCCGGGCCGAAGGCCTACCTGGCGTGGGTCCTGGCCCTGGAGGGCCTCGCGCTGGCCGTCTTCTGCGCGATGGACGTCTTCCTCTTCTACGTCGTCTTCGAGGCCACCCTGATCCCGGCCTACTTCCTGGTCGGCGGCTTCGGCCGGGCCGGCCGCGGCGGGGCGGCGCTGAAGTTCCTCATCTTCCAGCTCGCCGGCGGCCTGGTGCTGCTGGCGTCGGTGGTGGGGCTCTACGTCGTCTCCGCGCAGGCCGGCACGCCGTCGTACCTGCTCGGCGACCTGGAGGGCCTCGACATCTCCACCGACGTCGGGCGCTGGCTCTTCGTCGGCTTCTTCGCCGCGTTCGCCGTGAAGGCGCCGCTCTTCCCGGTGCACACCTGGCTGGCCGACACCACGGAGAAGGCGACGCCGGGCACCTCGGTGCTGCTGGTCTGCGTGCTCGACAAGATCGGCACCTTCGGCATGCTCCGGTTCTGCCTGGGGATCTTCCCCGAGGCCTCCGAGTGGGCGACCCCGCTCGTGGTCACGCTCGCGCTGATCTCGATCGTCTACGGCGCGCTGCTGGCGATCGGGCAGGACGACGTGCTGCGCCTGATCGGCCTCACCTCGTTGAGCCACTTCGGCCTGATCACGCTCGGCATCTTCGCCTTCTCCACCCAGGGCGGCTCGGGCGCGATCCTCTACATGGTCAACCACGGCCTCGGCACCGCGCTGCTCTTCCTCGCCGCCGGCTACGCGATCAAGCGCAGCGGCACCACGCTGATCAGCGAGATGGGCGGCCTGGAGAAGGTCACGCCGGTGCTCGCCGGGATCTTCCTGGTGGCCGGCCTGGCGACGCTCGGCCTGCCGGGCCTGAGCCCGTTCGTCTCGGAGTTCCTGGTCCTGCTGTCGGCGTTCCAGTACCACTGGTTCGTCGGCGCGATCGCCGTCACCGCGGTCGTGCTGGCGGCGATCTACGTCCTCTGGCTCTACCAGCGCTCGTTCACCGGGCCGACGCCGGAGAAGTTCGCCGGGACGCCCGACCTGGGCGTGCGGGAGGTCGGGGCGGTGGCGCCGCTGGTGTTGGCGCTGGTGCTCTTCGGCTTCTTCCCCGGCCCGTTGCTGGAGGTCAGCAACCCGATGGTGGAGGACCTGTTCGCCCAGATCGGGGTGAGCGACGACCCACCGACCGTCGTCGAGGTCGAACCCGCCGGTGACCACGCGGAGGAGGCGCACTGATGGAGTTCACGAAGCCTGACCTGGAGTACGTCGAGCTGCTGCCGCTGCTCATCGTCTTCGGCACCGCCTGCCTGGGCGTGCTGCTCGAGGCGTTCCTGCCGCGCGGCGCGCGCCGGGTCCCGCAGCTGGTCCTGACCATCGCCGGCCTCGTCGCCGCGCTGGTCGCCACCGTGATCATCGGGATGGACCTGGAGGAGCACACCGGGGCCGCCGGGCAGACCGCGCGCGGCCTGGTCGGCGCCGAGGGCAGCGTCATCATCGACGGCCCGACCGTCTACCTGTGGGGCCTGCTGCTGGTCTTCGCGATCGGCGGCGCGGCGCTCTTCTCCGAGCGCCGGCTCGAGGGCGGCGTCTCCGGCTTCGCCGGGCAGGCCTCCGCGCTGCCGGGCACCGAGGCCGAGCGCGAGGCCTCCACGATGGGCCTCGAGCACACCGAGGTCTACCCGCTGATGCTGTTCGCCACCGGCGGCATGCTGCTGTTCCCCGCGTCGGGCGACCTGCTCACCATGTTCGTCGCGCTCGAGGTGCTGTCGCTGCCGCTCTACCTGCTCTGCGGGCTGGCCCGCCGCCGTCGCCTGCTCAGCCAGGAGGCCGCGCTCAAGTACTTCCTCCTCGGCGCCTTCTCCTCCGGGTTCTTCCTCTACGGCGCCGCGTTGGTCTACGGCTACTCCGGGTCGATGGACTTCGCCGGGATCAACGAGGCCATCCGCGGCGGCGCCGACAACCAGGGCCTGCTGCTGGCCGGCATCGCGCTGCTCGCGGTCGGACTCTTCTTCAAGGTCGGCGCCGTGCCGTTCCAGTCCTGGACCCCCGACGTCTACCAGGGCGCCCCGACCGCGGTCACCGCGTTCATGGCCGCCGGCACCAAGATCGCCGCGTTCGGCGCGATGGCGCGCCTGCTCTACGTCGCCTTCGACGGCGAGCGGTGGACGTGGCAGCCGATGCTGTGGGTGGTCGCCATCCTCAGCATGATCGTCGGCGCCGTGCTGGCGATCCCGCAGACCGACGTGAAGCGGATGCTGGCGTACTCCTCGGTGGCCCACAGCGGCTTCATCCTGACCGGCGTCCTCGGCGCGCAGAGCGCCGGCCTGCTGGCGGAGGGCCAGTACACGTCGCTGGACGGGGTGCTGTTCTACCTGACGGCGTACGGCTTCTCGATGGTGGGCGCGTTCGCGATCGTCACCCTGGTCCGCGACCCGGGCGGCGAGGCCACCGGCTTCTCGCACTGGGCGGGCCTGGGCAAGCGCTCGCCGCTGGTGGCCGGGGCGTTCGCCTTCTTCCTGCTCTCGATGGCTGGCATCCCGCTGACCGCGGGCTTCATCGGCAAGTGGGCGGTCTTCACGTCGGCCATGTCGGCCGGCGCGTGGCCGGTCGTGCTGGTGGCGATCGGGTCCAGCATCATCGCGGTCTTCTTCTACGTCCGGTACGTCCGGCTGATGTTCTTCAGCGACGCCCACCCGGACGAGGAGGGCGCGGTCGCGATCCCCTCGGCGTTCACCACGGTGACCGTCACGGTGTGCCTGGCGGCGACCCTCCTGCTCGGCATCGTGCCGGGGCCGGTGCTCGACCTCGTGGTGGGTACGGGAGACTTCATCAGGTGACCCCTCCTGTTCAGGACCGACCGGCGCCCGAGGCCACGGCCGAGCTGGCGCTCCCCATCGACGACACCGGCCTGGCCGAGCGCCTCCGCGAGCGCCTGGTCGCCGTGGAGTCCGCGCTGTTCGACCACGCGACCAGCCGGGCCCCGTTCGTCACCGAGGCCGCGCGCCACCTGCTGGCCGCCGGCGGCAAGCGGTTCCGGCCGCTGCTGGTGCTGCTGGCCGCCGAGGCCGGGCCGCGCCCCGCGGCGCCGGAGGTGCTCACCGCCGCGTGCGTCGTCGAGATCACCCACGTCGGCTCGCTCTACCACGACGACGTGATGGACGAGGCCGACCTGCGTCGCGGCGCCGACTCGGCCAACTCCCGTTGGGACAACCTGGTCGCGATCCTCACCGGCGACTTCCTCTTCGCGAAGTCCTCCGAGCTCACCGCCCAGCTCGGTCCGGACGCCGTGCGGATCCAGGCCGAGACCTTCACCCGCCTGGTCGAGGGCCAGATCCTGGAGACCGTCGAGCCCGGTCCGGACGAGGACCCGCTGGCGCACTACCTCGAGGTCGTCGCCGGCAAGACCGGTTCGCTGATCGCCACCTCGGCCCACTACGGCGCCCTGTTCTCCGGGGCGTCGCCGGAGGTCGTCGAGGCGCTCACGGAGTACGGCGAGCTGGTCGGCACCGCCTTCCAGCTCTCCGACGACATCCTCGACATCGCCTCCGAGACCGAGGAGTCGGGCAAGACGCCGGGCACCGACCTGCGCGAGGGCGTGCCCACCCTGCCGGTGCTGATGGCGCGCGCCTCGACCGACCCGGGCGACGCCCGCCTCGTGGAGCTGCTCGACCCGAAGCGCACCGACCTGGCCGCCGACGCCGATGCCCACGCCGAGGCGCTGGAGCTGCTCCGCAAGCACCCCGCGATGGACGAGGCGCGCGCCTACGTCGTCGCGCGGGCCCAGGAGGCCAAGAAGCTGCTCGCCGCGCTGCCCGAGGGGTCGGTGCGCTCGGCGCTGGAGGCGTTCGCCGACGTCGTGGCGGTGCGCTCGGCCTGAGCCGTGGCGGCGGCGTGGGGCCGGTTGGGGCTGGCTGAGGCCGGCGTATGGCGGTGTGTGGGGCACACGAGCGGGCTGTGGGCTCGGGTGGGTTGCGTCGTGTGCCTGAGACCCCGCTATGCCGATGCCTGAGGCACACGACCCGCGCCCGGCGCGTCCCGTGTGCCCGAGACCCCGCTATCCCGATGCCTGAGGCACACGACCCCTCCCAGCGCCCGCCCCCAGACGCACGAGAGCCCCGACCGCCAGGCCGGGGCTCTTGTCGTGTCGATCGACCACGCAGGCGTCAGCCGATGGTCCAGGTGTCCCCGGCGTTGATCAGCGCGGCGAGCCGGTCCTCGGCGCTGCCGACGGCCGCGTCGGACGCGGCGGCGACCTGGGCGCGGGCCTGGTCGTCGTACGTCGCGCGCTCGACCTGGCGGAAGATGCCGATCGGGGAGCGGTTGAGGTAGCCGGAGTCGGTGAGGCGGCTGATCGCGAACGCGGTCGACGGGTCGGGGTTGGCCTGGTCGTGGACCACGATCTCCTCGACGGCCACGGACGAGGTCTCGACCACCTCGACGCCGCCGCCCGTGCCCCGGACCAGGGCCTTGTCGCCGAGGCCGGTCTCCTCGTCGCGGACGCCGAACGTGATCGGCTGGCCGTGCACCAACGGGATGATCGCGTGCTGGGCGCTGTCGCGGTCCTTGATGGCGTCGAAGGCGCCGTCGTTGAAGATCGGGCAGTTCTGGTAGATCTCGACCAGGGAGGTGCCGCGGTGGGCGGCTGCGGCGGCGAGGACCGCGGTGAGGTGCTTGCGGTCGGAGTCGATGGTGCGGGCGACGAAGGTGGCCTCGGCGCCGAGGGCCAGGGAGACCGGGTTGAAGGGGTGGTCGATGGAGCCCACGGGGGTGGACTTGGTGACCTTGCCGGTCTCGCTGGTGGGGGAGTACTGGCCCTTGGTGAGGCCGTAGATCCGGTTGTTGAACAGCAGGATCGTCATGTTGACGTTGCGGCGCAGGGCGTGGATGAGGTGGTTGCCGCCGATGGAGAGGGCGTCGCCGTCGCCGGTGACGACCCAGACGGAGAGGTCCTCGCGGCTGGTGGCGATGCCGGTGGCGATGGAGGGGGCTCGGCCGTGGATGGAGTGCATCCCGTAGGTGTCGAGGTAGTACGGGAAGCGGGAGCTGCAGCCGATGCCGGAGACGAAGACGATGTTCTCGCGGCGGAGGCCGAGGTCGGGGAGGAAGGACTGGACGGCCTTGAGGACGGCGTAGTCGCCGCAGCCGGGGCACCAGCGGACCTCCTGGTCGCTGGAGAACTCCTTGGCGGTCTGGGTCTGGCCCTCGGCGAGGGTGGGGACCGCGTCGGTGCCGCCGCGGAGGACGGGCAGGGGAAGGTCGGTGGTGCTCATCGGAGCGGTGCCTCCTCGTGGTCGGCGGGCGGGTTGAGGCCGTGCTCGCCGAGGTCGACCGGGATCTCCTCGGCGTCCGCGACGAGCTGGCCGATGGCCTCGGCGAGCTCGGCGGCCTTCAGCGGCAGGCCGTAGACGTGGTTGTAGCCGATCGCGTCGACGAGGTACTCCGCGCGCAGCAGGCGGGAGAGCTGGCCGAGGTTCATCTCCGGGACCAGCACCTTGTCGTACCGCTTGAGGATCTCGCCGAGGTCCTTCGGGAACGGGTTCAGGTGGCGCAGGTGCGCCTGCGCGACGTTGTAGCCGGCGCGGCGGACCCGGCGGCAGGCCGCGCCGATCGGACCGTACGTCGAGCCCCAGCCGATCACCAGCACCTTCGCCGCGCCCGACGGGTCGTCGACCTCCAGCGGCGGCAGCGAGTCGGCGATCCGCTCGATCTTCGCCTGGCGCGTGCGGACCATGAAGTCGTGGTTGGCCGGGTCGTAGGAGATGTTGCCGTGGCCGTCGCCCTTCTCCAGGCCGCCGATCCGGTGCTCGAGGCCCGCGGTACCCGGGACCGCCCAGGGGCGGGCCAGGGTCTCGGGGTCGCGCAGGTAGGGCCAGAACTCGTCGGCCTCGCCGTCCGCGCTCTTCTTCGACACGTGGTTCGGTGCCGTCGCGAAGTCGGGGTCGATTGCGGGCAGCTCGTCCACGGCCGGGATCTGCCAGGGCTCGGAGCCGTTGGCCAGGTAGCCGTCGGAGAGCAGCATCACCGGCGTGCGGTAGGTGACCGCGATCCGGGTGGCCTCGACGGCGGCGGCGAAGCAGTCGCCGGGGGACTGGGGCGCGACGATCGGGATCGGCGCCTCGCCGTTGCGGCCGTACATGGCCTGCAGCAGGTCGGCCTGCTCGGTCTTGGTGGGCAGGCCGGTGGACGGTCCGCCGCGCTGCACGTCGACGACGACCAGCGGCAGCTCGGTCATCACCGCGAGGCCCATCGCCTCGGACTTCAGCGCGACGCCGGGGCCCGAGGTCGAGGTGATGCCGAGCGCGCCGGCGAACGACGCGCCGATCGCGGCGCCGATGCCGGCGATCTCGTCCTCGGCCTGGAACGTGGTGACGCCGAACGCCTTGTGCTTCGACAGCTCGTGGAGGATGTCGGAGGCCGGGGTGATCGGGTAGGTGCCGAGGAAGATCGGGAGCCCGGACCGCACGCCGCCCGCGACCAGGCCGTAGGAGAGCGCCAGGTTGCCGGTGATGTTGCGGTAGGTGCCCGGCGCCATCGCGGCGGGCTTGATCTCGTACTGGACGACGAAGGTCTCGGTGGTCTCGCCGAAGTTCCAGCCGGCCTTGAACGCGGTGATGTTCGCGTCGCGGATGTCGGCCTTCTTGGAGAACTTCCTCTCCACGAACGCCACGGTGGGCTCGGTCGGCCGCCCGTACATCCAGGACAGCAGGCCGAGGGCGAACATGTTCTTGGAGCGGCTGGCGTCCTTGCGGGTCAGGCCGAACTCCTTGACGGCCTCGACGGTCATCCCGGTCAGGTCGACGGGGAAGACGTTGAACTCCGCGAGCGGGTCGTTGGCGTCGCCCAGCAGGTCCAGCGGGTTGGCGTCGTACCCGGCCTTGTCCAGGTTGCGCTTGGTGAAGTCGTGGGTGTCGACGATGATCGTCGCGCCCTTCGGCAGGTCGCCCAGGTTCGCCTTGAGCGCCGCCGGGTTCATCGCCACCAGCACGTCGGGCCGGTCGCCCGCGGTCAGGATGTCGTGGTCGGCGAAGTGGATCTGGAACGACGAGACGCCCGGCAGCGTGCCCTGGGGGGCGCGGATCTCGGCCGGGAAGTTCGGCAGGGTCACCAGGTCGTTGCCGAAGACGGCCGACTCCTGGGTGAACCTGTCGCCGGTCAGCTGCATGCCGTCGCCGGAGTCACCGGCGAAGCGGATGATCACTCGATCCAGCTGCTTGACCTGCTTGGTCTGGCTCACGTCGATCTACTTCCTCGTCCATGGGGCAGTGCGTTCGTGGTGCCGCGGTCGCACCGGTCGTCCCACTCTAGAACCTGTTCCACTTCTGGGAGTGCGTTCCGTTCCGCAAACTGGACAAGTGTCCAGGTCGTTTCCGCGGCACTCCAAGGATAAACGGCAAAATCATATATTCCGCGCCGGCGCCGCTCCGTGGGCGCCTTGGGCGTGGCGCACATCTCCTCCCATTCGGGCCATCGAGGCAGGAACAGGGCTTGCCAAGGTGTGTCGCTTAAGACTATTAATCTACTTGTATTAACCCAGAAGGGGCTCAATGGAGCCTCCGAACACAGGAGCTGTGACATGAAGCGGACGATCAAGGCGGCGGCGCTGACGGTGACCGGGACGGTCGCCCTGGCGGGCTGCACCTCGACCGGTGCTGCGACCTCGGACAGCGGCCTGTCGGTGGTCGCCTTCTCGGTGATGGAGACCGCCAACGCCGACGTGTACGACGCCTTCGCGGCGACCGACGCCGGCGCCGACGTGACCTTCACGCCGTCGTACGGCGCCTCCGGGGACCAGAGCCGCGCCGTCGTCGCGGGCGCCGACGCCGACGTCGTGCACTTCTCGCTCGAGACCGACGTGACCCGCCTCGTCGACGAGGGGCTGGTCGCCGAGGATTGGAAGGAGACGCCGACCAGCGGCATCGCCACCTCCTCGGTGGTCGTGCTGGTCGTGCGCGAGGGGAACCCGCTGGGGATCACCGGCTGGGACGACCTCGTCGACCCCGGCGTCGAGGTGGTCACCCCCAACCCCGGCTCGTCCGGCGCGGCGCGCTGGAACATGCTCGCCGCGTGGGCTCACGTGGCCGGCAACGGCGGCAGCGACGCCGAGGCGAAGCAGTTCGTCGCCGACCTGCTCGCCCACACCCCGGTGCTGCCGGCCTCGGGCCGCGAGGCGACCTCGGCGTTCGTCGAAGGCGACCAGGACGTGCTGCTCTCCTACGAGAACGAGGCGATCCTGGCCAAGCAGAACGGCGAGGCGATCGACTACGTGGTCCCCGACGACACCCTGCTCATCGAGAACCCCGCCGCGGTGACCGTGGGCTCGGGCGACGGCGCCCGGGAGTTCCTCGACTTCATGGAGTCCGCCCCCGCCCAGGAGCTGTACGCCGGCTTCGGGTTCCGGCCCGTCGCCGGGGTGGACGGCGTGGAGCTGCCCGCGGTCGAGGGCGCCAACGACCCGGCCGACCCGTTCCCGGCCCCGCGCCACCTCTTCACCATCGACGCCGACTTCGGCGGCTGGGGCGCGGCGGCCGAGAAGTTCTTCGCCGACGGCGAGGACGGGGAGCCGCTCGGCGTCATCCCGGCGCTGATCGAGGCGTCCGGTGCGGAGGCCGCGGAATGAGCGCCGCCACCCTCGAGGCGCCGCCGGGCGCCCCGCCGCGGGGCCGGCCCCGGTCGCGCCGTCCCCGCACCACCCTCACCACCGGCTCGTCGATCGGACTCGGCATCGCCGTCACGTGGTTCAGCCTGCTCGTGCTGATCCCGCTCGCCGCGATCGTGGTGACGGCCGGCGAGCGCGGGTGGGCCGGCTACTGGGACACCGTCACCAGCCCGCAGACCCTGGCCGCGGTGCGGCTCACGGTCGGTCAGGCGCTGCTGGTCACCGGCGTCAACGTGGTGATGGGCACCGTGATCGCGTGGGTGCTGGTCCGGGACCGGTTCTGGGGCCGCGCCGTGCTGGACGTCGTCATCGACATCCCGTTCGCGCTGCCGACGATCGTCGCCGGCCTGGTGCTGCTCGGCCTCTACGGCCCCTCCAGCCCGCTCGGCCTCGACTGGGCGTACTCCGAGCGCGCGGTCGCGCTGGCGCTGGCGTTCGTGACGCTGCCGTTCGTCGTCCGCACCGTGCAGCCCGTCCTCGGCGAGCTGGAGCCCGACGCGGAGGAGGCCGCCGCCTCGCTCGGCGCCAACCGGCGCACCATCCTGCGCCGCGTCGTGCTGCCGGCCCTCGTGCCGGCGATCGCCGCCGGCGCCGTGCTCTCCTTCGCCCGCGCCATCGCCGAGTACGGGTCGCTGGTGCTGCTCAGCGGCAACCGGCCGTTCCAGACCGAGGTGGTCTCGGTGCGGGTCCTCACCCACGTCGAGAACGGCAGCACGGCCTCGGCCGCCGCCGTGGCCAGCCTGATGCTGGGCGTCGCCCTGGTCGTGATCGTCGGGCTCGACCTGGTGCAGCGGCGGGTGAGCCGCCGTGGTTGAGCTCACCACCCCGGTCCGCTGGCTGCTGCGCCTGGTCGCGGTCGGCTACGTGCTCCTGCTGGTCGCCTGGCCGGTCTCCACGGTCGTGCGGGAGGCCTTCGCGGACGGCGTCGGCCCGGTCCTCGACCTGCTCGCCGACCCGCACGTGGTGCACGCGCTGTCGCTGACCGCCCAGGTGGCCGTCCAGGCGGTGCTGATCAACCTGGTCTTCGGCGTCACGATCTCGATCCTCCTGGTGCGCCACGAGTTCCCCGGCAAGCGGGTCCTCTCGGCGCTGATCGACCTGCCGATGGCGGTCTCGCCGGTCGTCGTGGGCCTGGCCCTGCTGCTGATCTACAACGGCCGCACCGGCTGGTTCGGCCCGACGCTGGAGTCCTGGGGGTTCCAGGTCATCTTCAGCGGCCCCGGGATGATCATGGCCACCTGCTTCGTCGCGCTGCCGCTGGTGATCCGCGAGGTCGTCCCGGTGCTCACCGAGATCGGCGACGAGCAGGAGCAGGCCGCGCGCAGCCTCGGCGCGAACACCCGGCAGACCTTCTGGCGGATCACCCTGCCCAGCATCAAGTGGGCCGTCGTCTACGGCGTCGTGCTCAGCCTCGCCCGCTCCCTCGGCGAGTTCGGGGCGGTCAAGATCGTCTCCGGCAACGTCGTGGACCGCACCCAGACGGCCACCCTGCTGGTCGAGACCCAGTACCAGGGGTTCCAGCAGTCCTCGGCGTACGCCGTCTCCTTCGTGCTCGCCTTCGCGAGCGTGCTCTGCATCGTCGTCGTCTCCATCCTCCGACCCAAGGAGAAGCACTGACATGTCCATCGAGGTTCGCAACATCACCAAGCGCTACGGCGACTTCTACGCCCTGGACGACGTCAGCGTCTCGCTGCCGACCGGACAGCTCACCGCGCTGCTCGGCCCCTCGGGCGGCGGCAAGTCGACGCTGCTCCGGATCATCGCCGGGCTGGACACGGCCGACTCGGGCACGGTGGCCATCGAGGGGGTCGACGCCACGAGCCTGCCGCCGCAGAAGCGCAACGTCGGCTTCGTCTTCCAGCACTACGCCGTCTTCAAGCACATGACGGTCGCCAAGAACGTCGCGTTCGGGATGGAGATCCGCAAGCGGCCGCGGGCGGAGGTGAACCGCCGGGTCGAGGAGCTGCTCGAGCTGGTGCACCTCGCGCCGTTCGCGCACCGGATGCCCTCCCAGCTCTCCGGCGGCCAGCGGCAGCGGATGGCGCTGGCCCGGGCGCTCGCCGTGGAGCCCAGCGTGCTGCTGCTCGACGAGCCGTTCGGCGCGCTGGACGCCAAGGTCCGCAAGGAGCTGCGCGACTGGCTGCGCCGGCTGCACGACGAGGTGCACGTGACCACGGTCTTCGTCACCCACGACCAGGAGGAGGCGATGGAGGTCGCCGACGAGATCGTCGTCGTCAACGGCGGCCGGATCGAGCAGGTCGGCAGCCCCGACGAGCTCTACGACCAGCCGGCCAACGACTTCGTGATGGGCTTCCTCGGCGACGTGACGGAGCTGGGGCCGCTGAGCCTGCGGCCGCACGACGTCGACGTCACGCTGCAGCCCGGCCGGGCCGGCGCGCTCCCGGGGCGGGTCGTGCGGATGCTCCGGGTCGGCTTCGAGATGCGGCTGACCGTCGAGATCGACGAGAGCATCGGCCTGCACCACCGCGGCGGGCCCGTCTCCGTCGTACTGACCCGCAGCCACGCCCACGCCCTCGACCTCGAGCTCGGCAGCCGGGTCTGGCTGTCCCCGTCGGTCGGCGCCACCACGGTGCCGTCGATGGTCGCCGTCTGATCGACCGCCCGAGACGCGGCCGGCCCGATGCTGCTTCGGGTCGGTCGCCGCGGCGGGGTCCGATTGTCCCCGGACCCCGCCGCGAACCCCAGGTGCGGCCGACCCGCCTGTACCCCGGGTCGGTCGCCGCGGCGGGGTCCGATTGTCCCCGGACCCCGCCGCGAACACCTCTCACCCGACGCGTACGTCGGCTGGGGTCACCGGGCGAGCTCCTCGGCGCGCGCCCTCAGCGCCTCCGCGTGCCGGCGGAAGCCGTCCGCCACCCTCCCGGGCCCGGCGAGCAGGACCAGCGGACCGGAGAACTCCTCGACGGTCTCGTAGACGGTCGCCCCGCCGGCGACCTGCTCCAGCCGCTGGTGCCGGGTGCCGCGGACCAGGCCGAACCGCGCCGGCCAGCCCTCGTAGTCGTAGGACATCCGGGCGGTGGTCCGCTCGCCGAGCGTCGACGGCGGGTCGAGCGCGGTGATCCGCTCGGGCGAGCGGGACCGCCGGCCGCTGGCCCACGCCACGTGCAGCACGATCGGGTTCCCGATCGCGGCCGGCTGCTCGGTCTCGACGCGCACCACGAACGGGTTCCACTCGCCGTACCGCTCCGTGTCCAGCATGACCTGCCAGACCAGCTCGAGCGGCGCGGTGATCTCGACCCGCGCCGATGGGTTCATCCCGGGAGGCTAGCCCGGTGAGGGGGGCGCCGCCTGCCCGATCGGGGGTAGGTCGGCGGCTGGCGGTCGGCTGGCGGCTGGCCGTCGGCTGGCGGTCGGCTGGCGTGGGTGGCGGTCGGCTGGCGTGGGTCGTGTGCCTGAGAACCCCATATGCCGGGGCCTGGGGCACACGACCCCGAGGCGGCGCGGGCCTGAGGGCATGTAACACGCGGTCCACCGCACTACCCGGCCGTCTGCGTCGGTTCCAGCCCGTCGTAACGGGCTGGAACCACCGTGAACGACCGACCAGATCGGCGTGGGACCGCGGATCAGCGGTAGTTGGTGAACTGCACCGCGAAGTCGTAGTCCTGCGCCTTCACCAGCGCGATCACGGCCTGCAGGTCGTCGCGCTTCTTGGAGGAGACGCGCAGCTCGTCGCCCTGGATCTGCGCCTTGACGCCCTTCGGGCCCTCGTCGCGGATCAGCTTGGAGATCTTCTTCGCGTCCTCGGAGGTGATGCCCTCCTTGAGGGCGATGCCGATCTTGGACTGCTGGCCCGAGGGGCGGGGCTCGCCAGCGTCGAGGATCTTCAGCGACTGGTTGCGCTTGATCAGCTTGTCCTGGAAGACGCTCAGCACGGCGCTCGCGCGGTCGTCGGCGGAGGCGGTGATCTCGATCGCGTTCTCGCCCTTCCACTCGATCGTGGCGCCGGTGCCCTTGAAGTCGAACCGGGTCGCGATCTCGCGGGCGCACTGGCCCAGGGCGTTGTCGACCTCCTGCCGGTCGAGCTTGCTGACGATGTCGAAGGAGGAGTCGGCCATGGGTGTCACCTGCGCTGGTTGGTGTGTGCGGTTTTCGGTCTCGGGGTGGTACTGCGCTATTGTTTCGCGTCGTCACCGAGCGGCAAACCCGGGGTTAACCGGGATGCTCTCGACGACAGCCCGGCAGGTTGCCCGAGCGGCCAAAGGGAGCTGACTGTAAATCAGCCGGCATTGCCTACAGTGGTTCGAATCCACTACCTGCCACGGCAAGAGAACCAGCCCTGACCAGCGGAGACGCGGGTCGGGGCTGGTTCGTTTTTCGGTCCCGGCGCGGGCGCTCGGGGTGGGTCGTGTGCCCCAGGGCCCGCCATGAGCGGGCCTCAGGCACACGACCGACGCCCGGCCCGAGTCGTGAGTCCCACGCACCGGCATGGAGGGGTCTCAGGCACACGACCCACGCCAGCGCCCGCAGCCGCCACGAGCCACGGCTTGCCGCCCCGCGCCAGACTGGACGGATGACCGCACCGCCAGCCGCCACCGCGGACCGCGCATGACGATCGCCGTCACCGGGGCCACGGGCGCCGTCGGCGGCCGGGTGGCCCGCGCCCTCGCCGCGGACATGCGCAACGACCTGCGCCTCGTCGTCCGAGACCCGGCCCGCGCGCCCGACTTCGACACCGACGTGCGCGCCTGCGAGTACGCCGACCACGCGGCCGCCGTCGCCGCACTGGCGGGTGCCGAGGTGCTGTTCATGGTCTCCGCCGCCGAGGCGGTCGACCGCCGCGACCAGCACCGCACCTTCATCGGTGCCGCCGTCGAGGCGGGGGTGCGGCACGTCGTCTACACCTCGTTCGACGGCGCCGCCCCCGACGCGACCTTCACCCTCGGACGCGACCACGCCGACGCCGAGGCAGCGATCCGCGGGAGCCGGATGGCGTTCACGTTCCTGCGCGACAACTTCTACCTTGACGTGCTGCCGTACTTCGCCGACGCCGACGGCGTCATCCGCGGTCCGGCCGGCGACGGCCGCTTCGCGCCGGTGGCGCGCGCCGACGTCGCCGACGCGGCGGTCGCGGTCCTCCGCGACCCGGGGCCCCACGCCGGGGTGGCCTACACGCTCACCGGACCCGAGTCGCTGACCATGGCCGAGGTGGCCGCGCGCGCCGGCGCGGTGCTCGGGCGCGACCTGCGCTTCGAGGACGAGACCGAGGAGGCGGCGTACGCCTGGCGGCGGGAGCAGTACGGCGCCGCCGACTGGCAGCTCGACGCCTGGGTCAGCACCTACACCGCGATCCGCGACGGCTCGCTCGCCGCGGTCAGCGACGGGGTCGCGCTCCTGACCGGCCACCCGGCCCGCAGCCTGGAGGAGACGCTCGGCGGCTGAGGCGGTCCGTCCGCGGGCACCCTGCCGGCGTCCGGGGGATGCGAGCCCGGCCCCGACGTGTGATGCTCGTCACCACCTGGTGTCGGACGGCGGGGGCGGACATGGCGAGTGACGAGACCACCTACGACTACGTCGTGATCGGCGCCGGCTCCGGTGGTGCCGTCGTCGCCGGCCGGCTCTCCGAGGATCCGGGCACCCGCGTGCTCCTGATCGAGGCCGGCGGCTCCCACAGGAAGATGGCGGTCCGCGTCCCGGCGGCGTTCGCCCAGCAGTTCCACACCGACCTCGACTGGGACTACACGACCGAGCCCGAGCCGCACCTCGACGGCCGGCGGATCTACCACCCGCGGGGCAGGATGCTCGGCGGCTGCAGCAGCCAGAACGCGATGATCTACATCCGCGGCAACCGCGCGGACTTCGACGGCTGGGCCGAGGCCGGCGCCAAGGGGTGGTCCTACGACGAGGTGCTGCCGTACTTCCGCCGCTCCGAGCACAACTCGCGCGGCGCCGACGCCCTCCACGGCGGCGACGGGCCGCAGTACGTCGAGGACCCGCGCTCGCCCAACGAGGTCAGCCAGCGGATGGTCGAGGCGATGGTCGAGGCCGGCCTGCCGCGCAACGACGACTTCAACGGGGCCGAGCAGGTCGGCGCCGGGCTCTACCAGGTCACCCAGCACCGCGGCCGCCGCTGGACCACCGCCGACGGCTGGATCGCGCCGGCCCGCCGGCGGAAGAACTTCACGGTGTGGACCGACAGCACCGTCCTGCGCCTGGCCCTGGCCGGCGGCGCCGTCGCCGGGGTCGACGTCGAGCGGGAGGGACGCCGGGTGACGGTCCGGGCCGAGCGGGAGGTCGTCCTCGCCGCCGGCGCCTTCGGTACGCCGCACGTGCTGATGCTCTCCGGCGTCGGGCCCGCCGACCACCTGCGCGAGCACGGCGTCGACGTGGTTGTCGACAACCCGAACGTGGGCGCCCACCTGATGGACCACCCGATGTACGTGGCGAACTGGGAGACCAGCGCGACCGGCACGCTGGCCGAGGCCGAGAAGCCGGCGCAGCTGCTCCGGTTCCTGCTCCGCGGCCGCGGGCTGCTCACCTCGAACGTCGGGGAGGCCGGCGCCTTCTTCCACACCCGCGACCGCGACGACGCCCCGGCGATGCAGCTGATCGGGGCGCCGGCGTACTTCTGGCAGCACGGCGCCGCCACCCACCCGACGCCGGCGGTCGCGTTGGGGTGCTCCCTGGTCGGCTCGCGGAGCACCGGGGAGGTGCGGCTGCGCACCGCCGACCCGAAGATCAAGCCGGCCGTGCGGTTCGACTACTTCGCCGAGCCCGAGGACATGGCGGCGATGGTCGCCGGCCTCGAGCGCGCGCGGGAGGTGATGGCCGCCGGGCCGCTGCGCGGGATCATCGGCAAGGAGATCCACCCGGGCGGCGACGTCGGCCACGACGACCTGGTGCGGGACGTCCGCCGCAAGGTCGAGCACACCTACCACCCGTCCTGCACCGCCCGGATCGGCACCGAGGTGACCGGGGTCGTCGACCCCGAGCTGCGGGTCCACGGCGTCACCGGCCTCCGGGTCGCCGACGCGTCGGTGTTCCCGCGGGTCACCCACGGGAACACCCACGCGCCGACGCTGATGGTGGGGGAGAAGGCGGCCGACCTGCTCCGCGGCTGACCCGACCCGTCAGAGCCGGTGGTTGGCCACCAGGACGCGCCGCGGGTCCAGCTCGTCCCGGACCCGGCACACCCGCAGCCAGTCCTCGTCGTCGTAGAACCGGCTGGCGTCCACCCGGGTCTCGGCGAAGGTCGGCACCAGTGAGCGCTGGGCCCACGGCGCCATCGCCCGGACCACGCTGAACGCGGCGGCCCTCCCGGCCACGACCGCCTCCGGGGTCGGCGCCATCGCCACGCAGAGCAGCGCGTAGTCGCCGGCGATGGAGGACAGTACGCCGCCGCCGGGCACCGGCCGGGCGAACGCCCCGCCGAGGTGGCGCAGCTCGGCGAACATCAGGCCGCTGCGGGTGCCGGGTCCCACCTGGGCGAGCAGCGCCGCGACGCCGTCCGCGTCCAGGGGGCCGAGGACGGAGTGGTCGCCGACCGCCGGCGAGGGCGCCGGCGGGTCCATGTGCACCTCGGTCAGCGCGGACGCCGGGACCCGGGCGAAGGTGTCCATCTCGGGGGCGAGCGCCCGCAGCGGCGCCAGCACCTCCGCGGCGCGCTCGTCGGCCTCCAGGACGGCGCCGTCGACGATCACCAGGTCGCGCCCCGACAGGAACGGCGGCAGCTCGGGCAGCGGCGGGAAGCTCATCACCCGCAGCGAGGTCGTGGCCGACTCCGGCGCGGTGCGGCTCCACTCGACCCAGGCGGGCACCACCTCGGGGGCCCGCTCGCGGTCCCAGAGCAGCATGCCGGCGTACACCTCGGCGTAGGGGAGCAGGTCGATCTCCAGGGCGACCACGACGCCGAGGTTGCCCCCGCCGCCGCGCAGCGCCCAGAACAGGTCGGGGTGCTCGGTCGCCGACGCCCGGACCAGCGTGCCGTCGGCGAGCACCACGTCGGCCGCGCGGACGGAGTTCGCGGCGAGGCCGTGGGTGCGGCCGTAGAAGGAGAGGCCGCCGCCGAGGACGTAGCCGGCGACCGCGACGTCGGGCGCCGAGCCGTGCAGCGCGGTCAGCCCGTGCGGGGCGGCCGCCTCGACGACCTCCTGCCACAGGGTGCCGCCGAGCACCCGCGCGGCGGGCCGCGCCGGGTCGACCTCGACGCCGGTCAGCGCGGAGAGCCGGACCAGGACGACGTCGTCGAGATCCTGCTCGCCGAGGGCGGCCGCGCCGTGTCCGGTGCTCTGCGGGGCGACCCGCAGCCCGGCGGTGGCGGCGGCGCGGACGACGTCGCGGACCTGGTCCACGGTGCGGGGCAGGGCGACGGCGGCGGGGCGCTGGTCGACGGCGAGGTTCCAGGCCAGCCGTGCGACGTCGTACCCGGGGTCGCCGGGGAGGTGGAGCTCGCAGGCCGTGGTGAGGCCCGAGCGAAGGGTGATGTCAGGGGTGGTTGTCATGGCGGCAACCCTGCTGCCGCGGGGCCGTGGCGGACCATCCCGATCGGGTGGGGTGATTCCGGCGTCGGAGCTGGGAGGTATGGACCACCCAGGAATCTGGGATTCCCCCGCGGCGGGGTTCGGCGCACACTGCTGTCATGGCCCGAGGACTGACCGCCGAGCGCGTACGCCAGGACGTCGACGTCGTGGCCCGGGCCGGCCTCGACCTCGACGAGTTCCTCGGCGAGGCGGTCGACTCGGTCCGCCGCGCCGTCCCGTGGGTGAGTGCCTGCGTGGCGACCCACGACCCGGCGACCCACATGATGACCAGCGCCCGCAAGTACGGCTCGCTGCGCGAGTGCAACAGCCGGGACCACGAGTTCGGGATCGTCGAGTACGGCAGCGTCGAGGAGACCGCCTTCACCGAGCTCGCGGTCGCCGCCGTCCCCGCCGCCGGGGTGCACCTGGTGACCGGCGGCGAGGTGGAGCGCTCGCACCGGATGGCGGCGTTCATGAAGCCCCACTTCGGCTTCGGGGACGAGGCCCGCATGGCGTTCCGCGACGGCCGCGAGGCCTGGGGCGCGATGGCGCTGTTCCGCGGCGAGGACGACCGGCCGTTCGACGCCGGCGAGGTGGCGTTCCTGGCCTCCCTCGCGGCGCCGTTCGCCCGGGGAGTCCGCACCGGGCTGCTGGCCCGGATCGCCGAGGGCATGGTCGGGTCGCCGGCCCCGGCAGGGCCCGCGGTCGTGATCGTCGGGTCGGACAACCAGATCACCCAGATGACGCCCGCCGCCGAGCAGCGGCTGGTCGACCTGGTCAGCGGTCCGCACCACGGCGACCCGCTCGCCCCGATCGCGGCGTTGATCGGCGCCGCCCGGCGGTTCGGCCGCGGCGACGCCGGGAACCCGGCGCGCAGCCGCGTCCGGACCAGCACCGGGATGTGGCTGGTGCTGCAGGCCGGCCCGCTGAGCGCGTCGAGCGACCACGACGGCGACGTGGTGATCACCATCGAGGAGGCCCGGCCGCCGGAGATCGTGGCGCTGGTGGTCGCCGCGTTCGGGCTCACCCCGCGCGAGCGCGACGTCGCCCAGCTGGTGCTCCAGGGCGTCGACACCAAGGAGATCGCACAGACGCTGCACCTGTCGTCGTACACCGTCCAGGACCACCTGAAGGCGGTCTTCGACAAGGCCGACGTGCGGTCGCGCCGCGAGCTGATCGCGCGGGTCTACTTCGACCAGTACGTGCCGCGGATGGGCAACCAGCTCTCGCCGTCCGGCTGGTTCGCCTAGGCGCCCCTGCCGGTGGTTGAGGTGCGAGCGAAGCGAGCCTCGAAACCACCCCACCGGCGATGGTGGTTTCGAGGCTCGGCGCCGGGGCGCCTCGCACCTCAACCACCGGGCGCCCGGTGGTTGAGGTGCGAGGAGCGCTAGCGACGAGCCTCGAAACCTCCGGGCCTCAGGCCGGCGACAGCAGGAAGACCGGGATCTCCCGGTCGGTCCACTCCGTGTACTTGTCGTAGTTCGGCCAGATGGTGCGCATGTGCGCCCAGAGCCGGTCCTTCTCCTCGCCGGTCACCTCGCGCCAGGTGACCGTCCGCTCGCGGCCGCGGTAGCGGACCTGCGCGGTCTCGGCGGCCCGGAGGTTGCCGACCCAGACCGGTGGCTTGGCGCCGCCGAAGTTCGACCCGGCGACGAGCCAGCCGCCGCCGTGCGGGACGCAGAGCAGCGGCGTGGAGCGGGGGATCCCGGTCTTCCGGCCGGGCACCGTGAGCATCAGGTTCGGCAGCCCGGCCGCGTCCAGGACGCCGTACCTGCCGCCGGTGAGGCGCTGCAGGTTCTTGTCGGTCCAGGTGATCTGCGGGAGCAGCCTCGGCATCCAGGGGTAGGAGCCGAGCCTGATCGCGACCGGTGTCAGGAGCCCCATGCCGAGCGACCTGCACTTGAAATCCGCACCCTGAGTCGCACCCCGAGCACGCACCTCGCTGCGTTGGCAGAGCTTGAGATACGCCCGGTAGCTCGGCGCTCCGCCGCCTTGCGATGCACGCACCCGGCGCACGACTCAAGGCACGGATTTCGCGCGCAGGCCACTAGGCGGCGACCTCCTGGCCGGTGAAGACCTTGTAGGTGTAGGCGGTGCCGATCAGCACCAGCGGGAACGTGAAGATGGCGCCGACCAGGCACAGGAACGCGCCGACCGCGGCGATCACGCCGCCGATCAGGTACCAGACCAGCGCGTTGCCCAGGTTGTCCCGGACCAGCTCGAAGCTGGCCCGGATGGCGTCCACCGGCGCCAGGTTCTTGTCCAGCACGAAGTACAGCGAGTAGCTGGTGAGGAACGCGACGATGAGGCCCGGCAGGTAGCAGAGGATGAAGCCGACGGTGGTGGCGGCGCCGACCAGCAGCGCGGTGACCAGGACCGGGCCGATCTGCTCGAACTTGAACGCGTCCGCGGCCCAGAACTCGCGGCCCTCCGTGATCGCCAGCGCGCCGCGGATGATCGCGGCGGCGAGCAGCTGAGCGACGACGAAGACCGCCCCGTAGAGCACCGAGTAGAGGAAGAGCGAGACGAGGAACGGGGTGTCCCAGCTGGTCAGCGCCCCGACCACCAGGAAGCCGAGGCCGTAGACGATCGCGATCGCGACGATCAGACCGACCGCGGCCAGCACGATCTGCGCCATGTTCTCGTTGAACTTCTTCCACGAGTAGCTCAGGCAGGCGGCGACGTCCCAGGCGCCGGCCGGGCTCGGCGGCGGCGCGCCCCAGCCACCCTCCGGCGGGGGCGGCGGCGGGGGCGGGGTCCCTCCCGGCGGGGGCGGAGGGGGCGGGTTCTCGGACATCGTGACTCCTTCGCAGGATCCTCGGGGCGCCGGGTCGAGACGGTGGCGCGCAGCAATGTAGTGCCCGTCCGGGTGCCCCGGCACACCTCAAACTGGTCATCACGCCGGTGAATCGAACCGTCGCCGACGGTTGGAGTGCCGTTCAACTCCCCGTCGGATCGACTGCCTACGTTCCGGCCGTGAGCTCCCTGCCGCCGGTCGCCCGCGGGCTGCTCGGCAGCCTCCTCGTCCTCGTCGGCGGGTTCCTCGTCGCCACCATCCCGCCGTCCGCGCCGGTGCTCCGCTCGGCCACCCTGGCCGCGGTGCGCGGCGCCGAGGCCGGGCGCATGGTGGGCCTGACCGTGGTGCTGGTCGGGCTGGCGCTGGTCGCCAGCGCCTGGCTGACGATCTGCCGCCAGGTGGCCACCGCCGGCGAGCGTGACCCGCAGAGCCGGGCGGACGCGCTCGGCCTGGTCCGCTTCGCGACGGTCGTGTGGTCCGCGCCGCTGCTGCTCGCCCCGCCGCTCTTCTCCCGCGACGGCTGGTCGTACGCCGCCCAGGGGATGCTCGCGCGGGTCGGGCTGTCGCCGTACGACCACGGCCCCGCCGCCCTGCTACCGCCGGTCTGGTCGCTGCTGCCGTGGCAGTCCGAGCCGATCGTCCAGGCCGTCGACCCGATGTGGATGGACACCTCGACGCCGTACGGGCCGCTGCCGCTCTTCTTCGGCAGCCTGGTCGCCGGGCAGACCGGCAACCCGTGGATGCTGGTGATCGCCCACCGCTGCCTGGCGCTGGTCGGTCTCGGCCTCCTCGCCTGGGCGGTGCCGCGGCTCGCCTCGTGGACCGGCGCGAACCCGGCGCTGGCCTCGGCGATCGTGCTCGCCTCGCCGCTGATGCTCGCCAACGGGGTGGGCGGGCTCCACAACGACCTGCTGGTGGTCGGCCTGATGGCTGCCGCGCTGGTCGTCGCGGTCGAGCGAGGCTGGGCCTGGGGAGCGGTGGTCGGCGGCCTCGCGGCGGCCGTGAAGCTGCCCGGCGGGCTGGTCTGCATCGCGGTCGCCCTGGTCACGCTGCCCGCGGCGGCCGCCCTGCGCCCGCGGCTGCGCCGCCTCGCCGCGGTCGCCGCCGTCGCGCTCGGCACCCTCTTCGGGCTCGGCGCGGTGACCGGCCTGGGCCACGGCTGGATCCAGGCGCTCACCGTCCCCGGCGAGGTGGAGACGCCGCTGTCGATCACCACCATGCTGGGGCGGCTGCTCGACACGATCGTCGCAGGGCTGGGACTCGGCACCGACCCGGACACGTTCCGGGACCTGTTCCGGACGCTGGGCGTGGTCGCCTCGCTCGCCGTGGCGGTCGGCGTGGCGCTGCGCTGGCGCACCGGCGACCGCGGCGCCGCCATCGGCGCCACCGCGTTGACCGCCGGGGCGTTCGTGCTGCTCTGCCCGGTGGTGCACCTGTGGTACTTCCTGCTGCTGCCGCCGTTCCTGGCCACCCTCAGGCTCGGCCGGACCGCCACCGCGGCGCTGCTCGTCCTCTCCGTGGTGCTCGGGCTGGTGGCGCCGCTGGACTCGTCCCTGCACGGCGCCTACCTGGCGATCGTCACCGGGTGCATGACGCTGGCCGTGCTGGTCCCGCTGATCCTGCTCACCCGGCCGGCGCGGGAGAGCATCGACCGGATCTCGTCGTCGCGGTGGCTGGTCATGCCGGGGCAGTCGCCCCGGCGGTAGCGGTCAGGCCGGGATCGGTACCTCGACCGGCTCCCCGGCGTGCACCGCGAGCATCCGCTCGACCGTCCGCGACCACGGGAACTCCTCCGCGCGCGCCCGGGCTCCGGCGCGGCGCGACGGCACGGGCCGCTCGGCCACGCGCAGCACCGCGTCCGCCAGCGAGGCCGGGTCCGGGGCGCCCCAGGCGCCGGAGCGGGCGTCGACCAGCTCGCGCGCGCCGCCGCGGTCCGCGGTCACCACCGGGGTGCCGCAGGCCAGCGCCTCCAGCACCGCCAGCCCGAAGGTCTCCCCGGGGCAGACCGAGAGCGAGACGTCGGCCGCGGCGATCCGCTGCCGCAGCTCCTCGCGGCCGCCGACGAAGCCGTGCAAGGTGACCGGCGCCGTGCCCGCGATCTCCTCCAGCTCGTGGCGGTGCGGCCCCTCGCCGTACACGTCCATCCGGACCGGTACGCCGCGGCGGTGCAGCTCGACCGCGGTGGCCACCGCCAGGTGGGGCGACTTCTCGCGGGACAGGCGCCCCACGTGGACCAGCCGCAGCGCGCCGTCGGGCTCCCGCTGCGGTCCCGGGCGGAAGGTCGCCAGGTCCACGCCGAGCGGCACCCGCTCGATCGGGCAGCCGGCCGCGTCGGCCAGCGCCTGGAACTCGGCCTGGGCGTAGCGGGAGGTGACCACGAGGACGTCGAAGGAGCGCACGACCAGCCGGTTCACCACCCCGATGGAGACCTTCGAGGTGGTCGGCTTCCCGCTGCGCATCGCGAACATGTCGGTCAGCCGCTCGTGCGAGAGGCAGACCGTGCGCACCCCGGCGCGCCGTGCCCACCAGGCCACCGGCAGCAGGGTCAGCTTGTCGTTCCACTCGATCGAGGTCGGCGCGAACCGCTCCAGGGTGTCGACCAGCCGCCACGGCTCCACGATCAGGCGGTAGCCGCCGCCGACCCGCGGCGCGCGGACCGTGACCACCGGCCCGAGCGGGGTCTCCTCGACGGCGTCGGCCGGTCCGGGCACCACGAGGAGCCGCTCGACCCCGGCGTCGACGTACCCCTTGCCGAGCTCGGCGAGGGCCGTCTTCATGCCGCCCGACGCCGCCCCGACGAAATTGGCGAGCTGGGCGATGCGCACGCGGCAGACCATCCCGAATCGCGGTGAACGGATCGCGACCTGCGGGTGGAGGTCAGGTGAGTCCTCGCGGGTCGCCACGGGTCGCGGGTCCCGGGCGCGGTTGACGCACGGGGAACACTGGACACATGGCCACCAGCGCGCCGAGGGGGGAGCCGGACGAGTCCGGCCTCGAGGTCGGACCGCCACCGGACCACTCCGCGGGTCCGAGGGCGGTGGCGATCGCGATGCGCCACGCGGTGGACCAGATGGGCGTGCGCCGCACCGCGACCACCCTGCGCCGGGTCAACCAGGTCGACGGCTTCGACTGCCAGGGCTGCGCCTGGCCCGACCCCGACCCGGCGCACCGGCACTCGGCCGAGTTCTGCGAGAACGGCGCGAAGGCGGTCGCCGAGGAGGCGACGCTGCGCCGGGTCGACGCGGCCTTCTTCGCCGAGCACCCGGTCGCCGAGCTCGCCGCGCACGGCGACTACTGGCTGGGGCAGCAGGGCCGGCTGACCGAGCCGATGGTGCTGCGGCCCGGCGCCACCCACTACGCGCCGATCGGCTGGGACGAGGCCCTCGCCCTGGTCGCCGACCGGCTGCGCGACCTGGACAGCCCCGACGACGCCGTCTTCTACACCTCGGGGCGCACCTCCAACGAGGCCGCGTTCCTCTACCAGCTGCTGGTCCGCGCCTACGGCACCAACAACCTCCCCGACTGCTCGAACATGTGCCACGAGTCCACCTCGGTGGCGCTGGCCGAGACCATCGGCATCGGCAAGGGGTCGGTCAGCCTGACCGACGTGCAGACCGCCGAGCTGATCGTGGTCGCCGGCCAGAACCCCGGCACCAACCACCCGCGGATGCTCGCCTCGCTCGAGGCCGCGAAGGAGAACGGCGCCAGGATCATCTCGGTCAACCCGCTCCGCGAGGCGGGGCTCGGCCGGTTCAAGAACCCGCAGAAGCCGCGCGGCGTGGTCGGCCACGGCACCCAGCTGGCCGACCTGCACCTGCCGGTCCGGCTCGGCGGCGACCTGGCGCTCTTCCAGGCGTGGGGCGCGCTGCTGCTGAAGTGGGGCGCGGTCGACGAGGGGTTCGTCGCCGGGCACACCGTCGGCTTCCAGTCGTACGCCGAGGGGCTGGCCGACCTGGACTGGGACCGGGTCGAGGAGGCCACCGGGCTCGACCGCGAGCAGATCGAGGACGGCGCGGCGATGATCCGCGACTCCGGCGCCACCGTGTGGTGCTGGGCGATGGGACTCACCCAGCACCGGCACGCGGTGGCCACCATCAAGGAGGTCGTCAACCTGGCCCTGCTGCGCGGCGACATCGGGCGCCCCGGCGCCGGCCTGTGCCCGGTCCGCGGCCACTCCAACGTGCAGGGCGACCGCACGATGGGCATCTGGGAGAAGCCGCCGGACTGGTTCCTCGACGCCCTGGAGATGGAGTTCGAGATCCCGGTGCCGCGCGAGCCGGGTCTCGACGCCGTCGAGGCGATCCACGCCCTCGACGCCGGCGACGCCCGCGTCTTCGTCGGCATGGGCGGCAACTTCGCTGCCGCGGCCCCCGACACCGAGGTCACCGAGGCGGCGCTGCGCAGGGCCGACCTGACCGTCCAGATCTCCACCAAGCTCAACCGCTCGCACGTGGTGCACGGCCGGACCGCGCTGATCCTGCCGGTGCTCGGCCGCTCGGAGAAGGACCGGACCGGCGGCCGCGCGCAGCGGGTCACGGTCGAGGACTCGATGTCGATGGTGCACGCCTCGCGCGGGCCGCTGGAGCCCGCCTCGCCGCACCTGCGCTCGGAGGTCGACGTGGTCTGCTCGCTGGCCGAGGCGCTGTTCGGCGAGGGGCACCCCGCGGCCGACGTGCCGTGGGCCGACTTCCGCTCCGACTACGGCTGGATCCGGGACCGGATCTCGCGGGTGATCCCCGGGTTCGACGACTACGACCGCCGGATCCGGCAGCCCGGCGGCTTCGTGCTGCCCCACCCGCCGCGCGACGCCCGCGTCTTCCCGACCGCGGTCGGCGCCGCGATCTTCACCACCAGCCCGCTCGAGGTGCTCGACCTGCCCGAGGGGCACCTGCTGCTGCAGACGCTGCGCTCGCACGACCAGTACAACACCACCATCTACGGCCTCGACGACCGCTACCGCGGCATCAGCAACGGCCGCCGGGTGGTCTTCGTGCACCCCGACGACGTCGCCGCGCTCGGCTTCGCCGACGGCGACCTGGTCGACCTGGTCGCGGTGTGGGACGGGACCGAGCGGCGCGCCGACGGGTTCCGGATCGTCCCCTACGACCAGCCCCGGGAGTGCGCGGCCGCCTACTACCCGGAGACCAACCCACTGGTGCCGCTGGGGTCGGTCGCCGTCGGCAGCAACACCCCGACCTCGAAGGCGGTGGTGATCCTGCTGGAGCCGCACGCCGCGGCGCGGGCGGGTGAGCGGTGAGCAACCCCGAGGCGCGGCCGGACGAGGTCACCTGCGCCACCGGTCCCACCGCCGGGCCGGAGGTGCTGGCGCCGCGCGAGGTGCCGCTGGGCGGGCCGCGGGCGATGCGGGTCCGGCGTACCCTGCCGCAGCGGGGGCGCACCCTGATCGGTGCCTGGTGCTTCGTGGACCACTACGGCCCGGACCGGGTCGCGGAGACCGGCGGGATGAGCGTCGCGCCGCACCCGCACACCGGCCTGCAGACCGTCTCCTGGCTCTTCGAGGGCGAGATCACGCACCGCGACAGCGCCGGCCACCACGCGGCCGTGCGGCCGGGCGAGGTCAACCTGATGACCGCCGGGCGGGGGATCAGCCACTCCGAGGTCTCCACCCCCGACACCACGGTGCTGCACGGCGCCCAGCTCTGGGTGGCGCTGCCCGACGCGGCCCGGGACACCGCGCCGGGCTTCGAGCACTACGCCCCGCCGCGCGTCGCCGGGCCCGGCTGGTCGGCCCGGGTCTTCCTCGGATCCCTGCTGGGCAGCGCCTCGCCGGTCGCCACCTTCACCCCGCTGCTGGGCGCCGAGGTCGTGCTCGACGCGGGCACGGTGCTGGAGGTCGACGTGGACCCGTCGTTCGAGCACGGGGTCCTGGTCGACTCCGGGGGCCTCGAGGTGGTCGCCGGCGACGGGCTCGTCGACGCGAAGGCGGCCGACCTCGCCTACGTGCCGCCCGGCGCGGCGCGGCTCCGGCTCGACGCCGGTCCCGACGGCGCCCGCGTGCTGCTGCTCGGCGGTACGCCGTTCGGCGAGGCGATCGTGATGTGGTGGAACTTCGTGGGTCGCAGCCACGAGGAGGTCGTCGCGTTCCGGGCGGCGTGGCAGGAGCAGGTCCTCGGGGCGGACGGGAGCCCCGTGGGGGACGGCCGGGACGTCGCCGACGGGAGGTTCGGGGTGGTGGCCGGAGAGCCGCTGCCGCCCATCCCGGCGCCGGTCCTCCCCAACGTCCGGTTGCGCGAGCGCCGCTGATCCACAGCCCGCCTCCGCGCATCGTGGTCGCGTCGGCGGCATGGTCCAAGATGTCCGCCATGGGACCGATCACCGGTGAGGACGGGCTGGCCCGCTGCCCCTGGGGCGCGGCGCCCGGGCCGATGCGCGACTACCACGACAGCGAGTGGGGCCTGCCGGTGCACGGCGAGTCGGCGTACCTGGAGCGGATGACGCTGGAGGCCTTCCAGTCCGGCCTGTCCTGGGCGGTGATCCTGGCCAAGCGCCCCGGGTTCCGGGCCGCGTTCGCCGGGTTCGACGCCGAGGCGATCGCCGACTTCGACGAGCCGGACGTCGAGCGGCTGCTCGGCGACGCCGGGATCGTGCGCAACCGGCGCAAGATCGAGGCCACCATCACGAACGCCCGCGCCACGCTCGACCTGCGCGCCGACGGCGGGCTGGAGGAGTTCGTCCTCGGCTTCGCCCCGGCCGAGGGGGAGCCGCCGGTGACGGCGGCCGACTGGCCGTCGAGCACCCCGGAGTCGACCGCGCTGTCGAAGGCCCTGAAGAAGCGCGGCTTCGCCTTCGTCGGCCCGACGACGCTGTACGCGCTGCTGCAGGCGCTCGGGCTGCCGGACCCCCACCTGGCCGGCTGCCACCGGCGGGGCGCCGCGTGATCCGCGGCCTGACCTGGCTGATCGGCTTCCAGATCCTCGGCGAGGTCGTCGTCGGCCTGTTCGACCTGCCCGTGCCCGGCCCCGTGGTCGGGATGCTGCTGTGCTTCGTGGTGCTCCAGGTGCGGCGTACCGGTGACGACGCCGCGCTGGTCCGCGCCGGCGGCGGCCTGCTGCGCCACCTCCAGCTGCTCTTCATCCCCGCGGGTGTGGGGATCGTGGCCTACCTCGACACGTTCGCCGAGGACGCGCTGCCGATCGCGGTGGCGATGCTCGGCTCCTGGCTGATCGGGCTGGCCGCGGTCGGCTGGACCGCGGTCGGGCTGGAGCGGCTCACCGGACGCCCCCGCGACGACCTCCCCGTCGCCGGCCACGGCGGCGGCGCGTGAGCGGGCTCGCGCACGCCGGCGACGTCGTGCTCGACGTCGCCCGGTCCCCGCTGGGGCTGATCGGGATCACCCTCGCCGGCTACCAGGCCGGGCGGTGGCTCCAGGCGCGGGTCGGCGGGCACCCGGCGGTGCAGCCGGTGCTGGTGGCGATCGTGCTGGTCGGCGCCACGATCACCCTGCTCGGGGTCGACTACGCCGACTACCGCTCCGGCGTCGAGCTGGTCACGTTCTGGCTCGGCCCGGCCACCGTCGCGCTGGCGATCCCGCTGCACCGCCAGGCGGCCCAGCTGCGCGGGTTCGTCCTGCCGATGCTGGTGGCCGTCGTGGTCGGGGTGGTGGTCTCGGTGACCAGCGCCGTGCTGCTCGCCCGCCTGCTCGGCGCCGACGAGGTGCTGCAGCGCACCCTGGCGCCGAAGGCGACGACGACCCCGGTCGCGATCGCGCTGGCCGACGGCCTGGGCGGCATCCCGCCGCTGGCGGCGGTCTTCGCGATCGTGATCGGGATCGTCGCCGCGCTCACCGGGCCGGCCGTCCTCAACGTCCTGCGGATCCGCGACCGGCGTGCCCGGGGCCTGGCCGTCGGTGCCGTCTCGCACGGCATCGGCGCCTCCCGGATGCTGCGCGAGGACGAGACCGAGGGCGCGTTCGCAGGCCTGGCGATGGGGCTGACCGCGCTCGCGGCGAGCCTGGTGCTGCCGCTGCTCGCCCTCCTCCTCTGGTAGCGCGAGTCGGCACAAACTCACCGTGCTCGGCCGCGAGTCGGCAGGAACTTTCTGCCGACTCGCGCTCGTCGCCCAGTAGCCTCCGACCCCATGACCCGCGTGCACGCGTTCGGCGACGACGCCCTGAGGGACGACGACACCGTCGGGCTGGTGGCCCGGCTCAAGGCCCGCAAGGTATCCCCGGGGGAGCTGGTGGAGGCGGCGATCGCCCGGCTGGAGAAGACCGACACCGAGCTCGGCGGCCTGGCCTACGCGGGCTTCGAGCAGGCCCGCCGGGAGGCCGTCACCCGGCGCGAGGGCTACTTCGCCGGCATCCCCACCCTGGTCAAGGACAACTGCGACGTGGCCGGCATGCCCACGCAGCACGGCACGGACGCGTTCACCGCCCGGCCGGCGGAGGCCGACGGCGACTTCGCCCGCACCTACCGCGCCACCGGGATGCTCGTGCTGGGCAAGTCCCAGCTCTCGGAGTTCGGCTTCAGCGCGGCCGCCGAGCACCCGCGGCTGGGGCCGGTCCGCAACCCGTGGGACACCGGCTACAGCGCCGGGGCCTCGTCGTCCGGCGCTGCCGCGTTCGTGGCCGCCGGCGCGGTGCCGATCGCCCACGCCAACGACGGGGGCGGCTCGATCCGGATCCCCGCGCACGCCTGCGGCCTCGTCGGTCTCAAGCCGACCCGCGGGCGGCTGCCCCAGGATGCGCTGCACCGGCAGATGCCGGTGAGGATCGTCGCCGACGGGGTGGTGACGCGCAGCGTGCGCGACACCGCCGCCTTCCTCCGCGAGTCCGAGAACCACTACCGCCGCCTCGACCTGCCCCCGATCGGGGACATCACCCGCCCCTCGCCGAAGCGGCTGCGCGTGGCGTTCCTCACCTCCGTCGCCGGACGCAGCGCGACGCCGGAGGTGCGCGAGCAGGTGCTGGCCACCGCGGCGCTGCTCGAGGACCTCGGGCACCACGTGACCGAGGTCCCCGAGGGGCAGGCGCCCGTCGCGTCGACCTTCCCCGACGACTTCCTCCTCTACTGGGGCTTCCTGGCGCTCGTCATCGTCCGCTCCGGGCGGTGGACGCTGGACCGCTCCTGGGACGCCTCGCGGTGCGACGACCTGACCCTCGGCCTGGCCCGGCACGCCGCCCGGCGGCTGCACCGGCTCCCGGCGGCCGTCGCGCGGCTGCGCGCCTCGGGACGCCGTACCCGCGCCTTCTTCGCAGGTCAGGACGTCGTGCTGACACCGACGGTGGCCGCGCCGACCCCGCGGATCGGGTACCTCGACCCGACCCAGGGCTACGAGACGGTGATCGAGCGGGTGCTGTCGTGGGTGGCGTTCACCCCGCTGCAGAACGCCACCGGGGACCCGTCGGTCTCGCTGCCGCTGGCCACCAGTGCGGAGGGGCTGCCGCAGGGCATGTGCTTCAGTGCCGCGCCGGGCGCCGAGGCGACGCTGCTGGGGCTCGCCTACGAGCTCGAGCAGGCCCGTCCGTGGGCGCGGATCCAGGACTGATCGACGTCCCTCGGGGCGGGAAAACGCAGGTCAGACCCGCCCCGCGGGGAAAGTGCCTCCTCGATTTCACCCTGCGGGGGCAGACCGGTATGGTTCTTCCTCGTTGCCCCTTTAGCTCAGTCGGCAGAGCGTCTCCATGGTAAGGAGAAGGTCTACGGTTCGATTCCGTAAAGGGGCTCTGAGAACGGGCGCCTCCGAGGCCACCACGCGGCAGCGGGGTCGCGGAGGCGCCCCACTCATGTGGCGGGATAGCTCAGACGGTTAGAGCGCACGACTCATAATCGTGAGGTCACGGGTTCGATCCCCGTTCCCGCTACCAAATCTCCGCACCATCTCCACCGACAAAGGACTTCCTGTGGCCAGCAAGAGCAGCGACGTTCGCCCGAAGATCACGCTCGCATGCGTGGACTGCAAGGAGCGCAACTACATCACCAAGAAGAACCGCCGCAACGACCCCGACCGGTTGGAGCTGGCGAAGTTCTGCCCGCGGTGCCGCAAGCACACCGCGCACCGCGAGACCCGCTGACGCACCCCGTCACCGGCTGACGCTTTCCGACGGCCCCGGTCCTCCCCACGTGGGAGGCCGGGGTTGTCGCGCTTTTCCGCCCGCCCGGGTTCGCGTCGTCACATGGATTCTGGCCCTCGACACGCCGGCGGGAGGGGCCAGAATCCATGTGACGACGGCCCCGGCCGCCCGAACCGATCCGGTCCCCGGCCCGCCGACCGCCTAGGGTGGGGAGCGTGCCGATCGACTCCACCCTGGTCGGGAAGTCCTTCCCGCCGACGCAGCCGTACACCGTGACCGCCGAAGCCGTGCAGGCCTTCGCCTCCGCCGTCGGGCTGCCCGAGGGGAGCGGCCCGATCCCACCCACGTTCCCGATCGTGGTGACCTTCCAG
Organism: Nocardioides sp. YIM 152588; assembly: GCF_040191335.1. Lineage (NCBI taxonomy): Bacteria > Bacillati > Actinomycetota > Actinomycetes > Propionibacteriales > Nocardioidaceae > Nocardioides > Nocardioides sp. YIM 152588. Next base: position 48,828 of record NZ_JBEGDJ010000007.1, read on the forward strand.
GCGATGCTGCAGTTCCTCGACGCCGAGCAGGTCGAGCTGAGCCGGATCGTCCACGGCGACCAGAAGTTCACCTACCACCGGCCGGTCCGCGTCGGCGACGTGCTGACCGCCACGATGGAGGTCGCCAAGCTCCGCCAGATCGGCGGCAACGACATCATCGGCACCACCAGCGAGATCACCGACGAGGCCGGGGAGCCGGTCTGCACCACGACGGCCACCCTCGTCCACCGTGGAGGTGCGGCATGAGCGCCCCGATCCTGACCGAGGGCGCCGCCCTCGAGCCCGTCGAGTACGACGTCACCCGCGCCGACCTGGTGGCCTACGCGGCCGCCAGCGGCGACCACAACCCGATCCACCAGGACGAGGCGATCGCGCTCGCGGTCGGCCTGCCCGGCGTGATCGCGCACGGCATGTACACGATGGCCCTCGTCGGCCGCGCGGTCGCGACCTGGACCGGCGACGCCGAGGTGGTCGAGCTCGGCTGCAAGTTCACCGCGCCCGTCGTGGTGCCCGCCGACGCCGCCGCCCGCGTCCGCGTCGCCGGCACGGTGAAGTCCGTCGCCGACGGCCTCGCCACCCTCGCGCTCGAGGTCACCAGCGGCGACGCCAAGGTGCTCGGGGCGCCCAAGGCCGTCGTCCGTGCCTGAGCGCTCCGTCTCCACCAGGCTGGCCGACCGCACCACCCTCCGCCTCGGCGGGCCCGCCGCCGGCCTGGTCCGGGCGGCCTCCGCCGACGAGATCGTCGCCGCGGTCGACGCGCTGGACGCGGCCGGCACCCCGCTGCTCGTCCTCGGCGGCGGCAGCAACCTGGTCGTCGCCGACGAGGGGTTCGCGGGGACCGTGGTCGCCCTCGGCGCGCCCGACCACGACGCCGTGACCGTCGCCGACGACGCCGATCGCGACGGCGTCGAGGTCACCGTCGCCGCCGGCGTCTGGTGGGACGACCTGGTCGCCCGCGCGGGGGCGGAGGGGTGGGTCGGCGTCGAGGCGCTCTCCGGCATCCCCGGCACCGTCGGCGCCACGCCGATCCAGAACGTCGGCGCCTACGGCCAGGACGTCGCCCAGAGGGTGCGCCGCGTGCGGGTCTGGGACCGCCGGCTGCGCGGGGTCCGGACCTTCGCCGGCGACGAGTGCGCCTTCGGCTACCGCACCTCCCGCTTCAAGCGCGACCGGTACGACGCCGTCGGCGGTCGCCACGTCGTCCTGGACGTGACGTTCGGCCTCGCCCGGGGCGACCTCTCCGCCCCCGTCGCCTACGCCGAGCTGGCCCGCACCCTCGGCGTCGAGGTGGGCGAGCGCGCGCCGCTGGCCGACGTCCGCGAGGCCGTGCTGGGCCTGCGCCGCGGCAAGGGCATGGTGCTGGACGCGGACGACCACGACACCTGGAGCGCCGGCTCCTTCTTCACCAACCCCGTGATCGACCCGGGGCTGGTGCCGGACGGGGCTCCGGCGTACCCGCAGCCGGACGGCTCGGTGAAGACCAGCGCCGCCTGGCTGATCGACCGCGCCGGCTTCGCCAAGGGCTACCCGGGCGACGGGCCGGTGACCCTCTCGACCAAGCACACGCTCGCGCTCACCAACCGGGGCGGCGCGAGCACCGCGGACCTGCTCGCGCTGGCCCGGGAGATCCGTGACGGCGTCGCGGACCGGTTCGGGATCGTGCTGGAGAACGAGCCGGTCACCGTCGGCTGCGCGCTCTGAGGCGGGGGTCGGGTCAGCGCGCCATCGCGTTCATGAGCTCGTCCGTCCCGGGGCCCTCGCCGTAGCCGAACAGGAGCAGGGCGACGAACGCGGCGACCGCCAGCACCACCAGCAGGAAGAGCGCGAGGCCCACGATCCCGGTGACCAGGCCGGCCATGGCCTCTCCGTCCCCGGACCAGCGCCCGGGCTCGCGGCGGATCTCGCGGCGAGCGCGGACGGCGTACCAGATCGCGAAGGCGCCGCACAGGCCGCCGGGGAACGTGATCAGGATGCTCAGGCCGATCACCACCGACACGATGCTGACGATGCCCAGCACCATCGCGGTGGTGGCCTTGGGATGGGTCGGCGGGGTCGGCCGGTAGCCCCACTGCGGAGGCGGGTAGCCGGGGTACGGCGGTGGCGGGCCGGGCTGGGTCATGCGGGGACCCTAGGCCGTGCCAGCCACAGGTCGATCTCCGCCTCGGCCGCGGCCCGCACGTCCGCGGGCGCCCGCGAGGCGCGCAGCGACATCCGGGCGAGCTCGGCCATGCTCGCGTCGGAGAGGTCGTGGGCGGCCCGCATCGTCGCGTACTGGCCGGCCAGCCGGGAGCCGAAGAGCAGCGGGTCGTCGGCGCCCAGCGCGACCGTCAGCCCGGCGTCGAGCAGCGTGGGCAGCGGCACCGAGGTGAGGTCGGTGTAGACGCCGAGGGCGACGTTGGAGACGGGGCAGACCTCGAGCGCGACCCCCGCCTCGGCCAGCCGGTCCAGCAGCGCCGGATCCTCCGCGGCCCGTACGCCGTGGCCGAGCCGCTGCGCGCCCAGGTAGTCCAGGCAGGTGCGGATGTGGGCCGGTCCGCGCAGCTCGCCGCCGTGCGGGGTCAGCAGCAGGCCGGCGCGCTCGGCGATCGAGAACGCCCCGGCGAACTCCTCGGTGCGGCCGCGCCGCTCGTCGTTGGAGAGCCCGAACCCGACCACGCCGCGGTCGACGTACTGCGCCGCCAGCCGGGCCAGCGTGCGCGCGTCGAGGGGGTGCCGGGTCCGGTTGGCGGCGATCACCACCGCGATCGGCAGCCCGGTCAGTGCGGTGGCCTCCCGGGTCGCGTCGAGGACGAGGTCGGTGAACGCCGTGATCCCGCCGAACCGGGCGCCGTACCCGCTGGGGTCGACCTGGATCTCCAGCCAGCGGCTGCCGTCGGCGACGTCGTCCTCGGCAGCCTCGCGGACCAGGCGGCGCACGTCCTCCTCGGTCCGCAGCACCGAGCGGGCCACGTCGTAGAGGCGCTGGAAGCGGAACCAGCCCTTCTCGTCGGCGGCGGAGAGCCGGGGCGGCCACTGGGAGACCAGGAGGTCGGGCAGCACGATCCCGTCGCGCTCGGCGAGCTCCAGGAGGGTCGCGTGGCGCATGGAGCCGGTGAAGTGCAGGTGCAGGTGTGCCTTGGGCAGTCGACGCAGGTCCCGCGGTTCAGTCATGGTCGCCTCATCCTAGGAGGCGGCCGGGTGTGCCGGGGCGGTGCGGCTCGCCACGGCGGGACCCTCGGATTGGTGGCCGTTGCCCGGTGTGCGTAGACTCCACCCCTGGTGGCTCTCCCACATGATGAGTCGCGCCCCGTGAATGGGCGTGGAGCATCGGGCGAGTCGATCGGAGGGCACTAGCTCAACTGGCAGAGCATCGGTCTCCAAAACCGAAGGTTGGGGGTTCAAGTCCCTCGTGCCCTGCAGAACTGACAATGGACGCAAAGCGACGACGAGTCGCGACGCAACGAGAGGGTGAGAAGCGTGGCGGACACGCCTGCGGTCCACGGTCAGAGGAATGACCGGGGTGGCGACAACGCCCCGAAGCGGACCGGGCCGGTGACCTTCTACCGCCAGGTCGTCGCGGAGCTGCGCAAGGTCGTCTACCCGAGCCGCGACCAGCTGGTCACCTACTTCTTCGTCGTCATGGTCTTCGTCGTCGTGATGATCGCGCTCGTCTCGCTGCTCGACCTCGGTCTGGGCAAGCTGGCGTTCGAGATCTTCACCGGCGCCGACGACATCTGATCGGCCAGGCTGAGCAGCAGCGTCATGACCTTTTCCCGCAAGTGATGGAGCAACACGTGTCGGACCAGTACGACCCGGAAATCGACGGCGAGGACGCCGTCACCGTGGAGTCGGGCGCCGAGGACGTCACCGAGGCTGACCTCGAGGTCGACGCCGAGGACACCGCCGTCGACGCTGCCGAGGAGACCGACGAGGTCGCCGAGGAGACCGACGAGGACCCGCTGGAGGCGTTCCGCCGCGAGCTGTGGCTCAAGCCCGGCGAGTGGTTCGTGGTGCACACCTACTCCGGCATGGAGAACCGGGTCAAGCAGAACCTGGAGAACCGGATCCACTCCCTCAACATGGAGGACTACATCCACGAGATCGTGGTCCCCACCGAGGAGGTCGCCGAGATCAAGAACGGCCAGCGCAAGATGGTCAAGCGCACCGTTCTCCCCGGCTACGTGCTGGTCCGGATGGACCTCACCGACGAGTCCTGGGCCGCCGTGCGGCACACGCCGTCGGTCACCGGCTTCGTCGGCCACAGCCACCAGCCGGTGCCGCTGAGCATGGACGAGGTCGAGAAGATGCTCGCGCCGGCCGTGGTCAGCGCCGCGGTCGCCGAGACCGAGGCCGCCGCCGCGTCCACGGGTGGCACCGCCGCCCCGGCCGCGAAGAAGCCGATCGAGGTCGCCGACTTCGCGGTGGGCGACTCCGTGATGGTGGTCGACGGCCCGTTCGCGACGCTGCACGCGACCATCACCGAGATCAACGCCGAGGCCCAGCGGGTCAAGGCGCTGGTGGAGATCTTCGGCCGCGAGACCCCGGTGGAGCTCAGTTTCAACCAGGTCCAGCGCGTCTGAGACCCACGCAGGTACGTCATCGGACGGGCCGGCTCCCCTCGTGGGAGCCGGCCCGGTCCCGTTCCCGGCACGTGCGGATTCGCCGTACCGGGGGGTGACGGGGAAGAATGTCGGGGTTGGCCCGCCCGCGCGGGACGACCCCGGTGGCAGAGGACGCCGTACGTCCTCGTCATGACCACGAGAAGAAAGAGAACTGAGCATGCCTCCGAAGAAGAAGATCGCCGCACTCGTCAAGGTGCAGCTCCAGGCCGGTGCCGCGAGCCCGGCTCCGCCGGTCGGTACCGCCCTCGGTCCGCACGGCGTGAACATCATGGACTTCTGCAAGGCGTACAACGCCCAGACCGAGTCCATGCGCGGCAACGTGATCCCGGTCGAGATCACCATCTACGAAGACCGCAGCTTCACCTTCATCACCAAGACCCCGCCGGCCGCTGAGCTGATCAAGAAGGCCGCCGGTCTGAAGAAGGGCTCGGGCGTCCCGCACAAGGAGAAGGTCGGCAAGCTGACCAAGGACCAGGTGCGCGAGATCGCCAACACCAAGATGCCCGACCTCAACGCGAACGACATCGACGCCGCCATGAAGATCGTGGAGGGCACCGCCCGCTCCATGGGCGTCACCGTCGAGGCCTGACCCACTGTGGGAGAGCCGCGCTGGCTCGCTAACCACATCTCCTGAACAAACCGAAGGAAGACTCATGCAGCGCAGCAAGACCTACCGCGCGGCGGCCGAGCAGTTCGACAAGGACGAGCTCTACGCCCCGCTGGCCGCGATCAAGATCGCGAAGACCACCAGCAAGAAGAAGTTCGACGAGACCGTTGACGTCGTCATGCGTCTCGGCGTCGACCCCCGCAAGGCGGACCAGATGGTGCGCGGCACCGTCAACCTGCCGCACGGCACCGGCAAGACCGCCCGCGTCCTCGTGTTCGCCGTGGCGGACAAGGCCGAGGCCGCCCGCGCCGCCGGTGCGGACGAGGTCGGTGGCGACGAGCTGATCGAGAAGGTCGCCGGCGGCTACCTCGACTTCGACGCCGTGGTCGCGACCCCGGACCTGATGGGCAAGGTCGGCCGCCTCGGCCGCGTGCTCGGTCCCCGTGGCCTCATGCCGAACCCGAAGACCGGCACCGTCACCCCGGACCCGGCCAAGGCCGTCACCGACATCAAGGGTGGAAAGATCGAGTTCCGGGTCGACCGGCACGCGAACCTCCACTTCATCATCGGCAAGGCGTCCTTCTCCGAGGCCCAGCTTGCCGAGAACTACGCGGCCGCCCTCGAGGAGGTGCTGCGGCTCAAGCCGTCCAGCTCCAAGGGCCGCTACCTGAAGAAGGTCACCGTCTCCACGACCATGGGCCCCGGCGTCCAGGTCGACCCCAACCGCATCAAGAACGTCGCGGTCGAGGACGAGGCGACTGCCTGATCCAGGCATCCCGCACGACGAAGGCCCCGGTCACCCTCTGTGGTGGCCGGGGCCCGTCTGTTTGAACCACGACTGCCGAGTTGGGGGTTACCGACCTCCGAGTTGAGAGTTAGCGACACGGCCGTGTCGCTCGGCCCCAACTCGGAGGTCGGTAACGCCCAACTCGGCAGTCGGTAACCCCCAACTCGGCGATCGGGGGTCAGGCGGTCAGCTTCTCCAGCGCCGCCAGCTCCACGCACACGGCCACGCCGGCCATCGCGGTCTCCACCTCCGCCAGCGACGGGTACGTCGGAGCCAGGCGGATGTTGCGGTCGTCGGGGTCGTTCCCGTGCGGGAACGCCGAGCCGGCGGGCGTCAGGGCGATGCCGGCCTCCTTGGCCAGGGCGACGGTGCGCGCGGCGGTGCCGTCCATGACGTTGAGGTCCACGAAGTAGCCACCCACCGGGTCGCTCCAGGTGGCGATCCCGAGGCCGCCCAGCCGCGCGCCGAGCGCCTCCTGGACCGCGGCGAACTTCGGGGCGATGAGGTCGCGGTGCTTGCGCATGTGGGCGCGGACCCCGTCGGCGTCGCCGAAGAACTCGACGTGGCGCAGCTGGTTGACCTTGTCGGGGCCGATGGCGGCGAAGCCGAGCCGCTTTAGGTACCAGGCGCGGTTCTCCGCCGAGGTCGCGAGGCAGGCGACGCCGGCGCCGGCGAAGGTGATCTTCGAGGTCGAGGCGAACATGATGACCCGGTTGGGGTGGCCCGAGACCGCGGCCAGCCCGAGTGCGTCGGCGCTCTTGGTCTCCACCTCGGTGAGGTGGTGCACGGCGTAGGCGTTGTCCCACAGGATCCGGAAGTCCGGGGCGGCGGTCGGCATCGCCATCAGCTCGGCGGCGACCTCGGCGGAGCAGACGGAGCCGGTCGGGTTCGCGTAGGTCGGCACCAGCCACATGCCCTTGATGCTCGGGTCGTCGGCGACCAGGGCCTTGACCGCGGCGACGTCGGGGCCGTCCTCGCGCATCGGCACGGTGACCATCTCGATGCCGAGCTCGGCGAGCATCGTGAAGTGCCGGTCGTAGCCGGGCACCGGGCAGACGAACTTCACGACCGGCTCCTGCGACCAGGGGCGCGGGGAGTCGGGGCCGCCGGCCAGCAGCATCCAGGTGACGACCTGGTACATCATCGTGAGGCTCGAGTTCCCGCCCACGACCACCTGGTCGGCGTCGACCCCGAGCAGGTCGGCGAAGAGCTCGCGCATCTCCGGGAGCCCGTCGAGGCCGCCGTAGTTGCGCACGTCGCCGCCGGCGCGGTCGGTGGTGCCGGTGGGCAGGCGCAGCAGGCCGTCGGAGAGGTCGAGCTGGTCGCTGCCGGGCTTGCCCCGGGTCAGGTCCAGCTTCAGGCCGCGCTCGACGAGCGCTGCGTAGTCGGCGCGGGCGGTCTCCAGGCGGGCCGCCAGCTGCTCGGTGGACAGTTCGGTCAACGGCGTCGTCGGCGCGGAGGAGGTCACAGGGCCATCGTGCCAAGTTCCCGGGCATCGCGCGTCCCCGGGTCTGCCCCGCGGACCGCGGCGTCGACCGGGGTGGGGCGTCGCGGATTTGGTGGTGCTGCTACGGACACGTAGTCTGATGTCCGTAACCAGAGACCGCTGGTCGTCGGTAGTTCCCCGAACCTCCGACTGAAGGTCCCACGAGGTGGGCGACCCGCGCAGGATGCAGAGCATGCTTCGGTGCCGTGAGGTGCCGGATTCCACGCCCTGGGCCTGCGCCCGGGGCGTTCGTCTTTCCCGGGGCCGGCGAGGCCGGCGATCTCATCCGAATCCGGAAGGAGACCCATGGCGCGGGCAGACAAGCAGGCCGCCGTCGCGGAGATCACTGAGGCTTTCAGTGACGCCGCTGGCGCTGTGCTGACCGAGTACCGCGGTCTCACCGTGAAGGACCTGCGGGATCTCCGCCGGTCCCTCGGCGAGAACGCCAACTACGCCGTGGTCAAGAACACGCTGGCCAAGATCGCCGCCAAGGAGGCGGGCATCGACGGCTTCGACGACCTGCTCACCGGCCCGACCGCGATCGCCTTCATCACGGGCGACGTCGTCGAGGCGGCGAAGGGTCTGCGTGACTTTGCCAAGGCGAACCCCACCCTCGTGATCAAGGGTGGCGTTCTGGACGGCAACATCCTCGACGCGAAGGAGATCGCCAAGCTGGCCGATCTCGAGTCGCGCGAGGTCCTGCTGGGCAAGATGGCGGGCGCGATGCTCGCCTCGCTCAGCCAGGCCGTCTACCTCCTCAACGCCCCGCTCGCCCAGGCTGCCCGGCTCGCCGGCGCCCTGGAGGCGAAGGCCCAGGAGGACCCCTCGATCCTCGCAGGTGGTGCCGGTGCTCCGGCCGCCGCAGAGGACACCCCGGCTGCCGACGAGGCCGCCGAGTCCACTGACGCCTGATCCCAGGCCGACGTACCACACCACCTGAAACCCCGGTCCGGGCGGACTGACCGCCCGGGCCACAAGCAAGAAGGAGACGCCACCATGGCGAAGCTCACCACCGACGAGCTCCTCGACGCGTTCAAGGAGATGACCCTCATCGAGCTCTCCGAGTTCGTGAAGCAGTTCGAGGAGACCTTCGGCGTCACCGCGGCCGCCCCGGTCGCCGTGGCCGCCGCCCCGGCCGCCGGCGGTGCCGGCGAGGCCGCCGAGGAGGCCGCTCAGGACGAGTTCGACGTCATCCTCGAGGCCGCTGGTGACAAGAAGATCAACGTCATCAAGGAGGTCCGCGCGCTGACCTCCCTCGGCCTGAAGGAGGCGAAGGACCTCGTCGAGGGCGCCCCGAAGCCGATCCTCGAGAAGGTCAGCAAGGACGCCGCGGACAAGGCGAAGGAGGCCCTCGAGGCCGCCGGCGCCTCCGTCACCCTCAAGTGACCTCGCGCCCGGTCTGCCGGGCAGCGTGAACGCCCATCGGGCCGCCAGGAGTTCTCTCCTGGCGGCCCGATGCGTTTTTGTACGGCGGGGGCCGACCGGCCGTGGCGCCCCGTCTGCAACTACGTGACGCGCGCCACGGATTCGCCGTAACCTGCCCGCCGGGCCCGCGTTGTACTCCTCAGTAAGGGTGTCGCCGGGCTCGCTTGCTGCGCTGGGGGGCGCCCGGTCGTAGGGGAGTAGCGAGGAGAGGGACACGAGATGGGTGTGGAGATCGCGGTCGACGGCCTGACCAAGTCGTTCGGCAAGCAGCTGATCTGGGCCGACGTGAGCCTCACCGTCCCCGCCGGCGAGATCTGCGTGATGCTCGGCCCCTCCGGCACCGGCAAGTCCGTCTTCCTCAAGGCGCTGATCGGGCTGATCAAGCCCGACCGCGGCTCGATCGTCATCGAGGGCACCGACATCGCCTCCTGCTCGGAGAATGACCTCTACGAGATCCGCAAGCTGTTCGGCGTGCTGTTCCAGGACGGCGCGATGTTCGGCTCGATGAACCTCTACGACAACGTCGCCTTCCCGCTGCGCGAGCACACCAAGAAGTCCGAGTCCGAGATCCGCGACATCGTCATGGAGAAGATGGACCTGGTCGGCCTGCTCGGCGCCGAGGACAAGCTGCCGGGCGAGATCTCCGGCGGCATGCGCAAGCGCGCCGGCCTGGCGCGCGCGCTGGTGCTGGACCCCGAGATCGTGCTCTTCGACGAGCCCGACTCCGGCCTGGACCCGGTCCGCACCGCGTTCCTCAACCAGCTGATCGTCGACCTGAACGCGCAGATCGACGCGACGTTCCTGATCGTCACCCACGACATCAACACCGCGCGCACCGTGCCGGACAACCTGGGCCTGCTCTACCACAAGCATCTGGCGATGTTCGGCCACCGCGAGATGCTGCTGAGCTCGGAGGAGCCGGTGGTCCGGCAGTTCCTCAACGCCCAGCGGGTCGGCCCGATCGGCATGTCCGAGGAGAAGGACGCCGACGAGCTGCTGGCGGAGAAGGACATGGACCTCCCGCCGTTGCCGCCGATCGCGCTGCAGCTGGAGCCGTCCAACGGCATCCCGCGCCGCGGCCAGCGCCCGCCGGGCGAGTGGTGCCGTGACAACGGCATCTCCCCGCCGCCGGGGTCCTTCACCCCCGAAGCCGCACTGAGCTGAGCGGCCCTTGTCCTCGACCACGGCAAAGGTGCTCGCTCCGGTCGGGATCGCTGGCAATCTCTTCGCCTTCGGCCTCGACGTGGTGCGCGGCCTCTTCAGGCGTCCGTTCCAGCTCCGCGAGTTCATCCAGCAGGCCTGGTTCATCGCCTCGGTGACGATCGTCCCCACGGCGCTGGTGGCGATCCCGTTCGGTGCGGTGATCTCGCTTCAGGTCGGCGGCCTGATCAAGCAGTTCAGCGCGCAGTCGTTCACCGGCTCCGCGTCGGTGCTCGCGGTGATCCAGCAGGCCGGTCCGATCGCGACCGCGCTGCTGATCGCGGGCGCCGGCGGGTCCGCGATCGCCGCCGACCTCGGCGCCCGGAAGATCCGCGAGGAGCTGGACGCCCTGATGGTGCTCGGCATCGACCCGATCCAGCGCTTGGTGGTGCCGCGCGTGCTCGCCTGCATGCTGGTCGCGGTTTTCCTCAACGGCATGGTCAGCGTGGTCGGCGTGGCCGGCGGCTACGTCTTCAACGTGATGCTGCAGGACGGCACGCCGGGCTCCTACCTGGCCAGCTTCGCCGCGCTGGCCCAGCTGCCCGATGTGTGGATCGGGATGATCAAGGCGCTGATCTTCGGGCTCATCGCCGCGATCGTCGCCGCCTACAAGGGCATGAACGCCGCCGGCGGGCCGAAGGGCGTCGGCGACGCGGTCAACGAGTCCGTCGTGATCACCTTCCTGCTGCTCTTCCTCGTCAACTTCGTCCTGAGCGCGATCTACCTCCAGGTCGTGCCACCGAAGGGCGGGTGACCCGATGGCGAACGTGAAGGCGATCTACCAGCGGCCGCTCCGGGGGCTCGACACGCTCGGCAACGAGCTGGCGTTCTACCTGCGGGTGCTGATCAGCCTGCCCCGGTCGGCGATGCGGTTCCCGCACGAGGTGATGCGGCTGCTGGCCGAGTCGACCCTGGGCACCGGCGCCCTCGCGGTCATCGGCGGCACCGTCGGCGTCATCGTCGGGATGACCTTCTTCACCGGTGCCCAGGTCGGGCTGTCGGGGTACGCCGCGCTGGACCAGCTCGGCACCTCCGCGTTCGCCGGCTTCGTCTCCGCCTACTTCAACACCCGCGAGATCGCGCCGCTGGTCGCCGGCATCGCGCTGGCCGCGACGGTCGGCTGCGGCTTCACCGCCCAGCTCGGCGCGATGCGGATCTCGGAGGAGGTCGACGCGCTCGAGGTGATGGCGATCCCCTCGATGCAGTACCTGGTCGGCACGCGCGTGGTCGGCGGCCTGATCGCGATCATCCCGCTCTACGTGGTCGGCCTGCTGGCGTCGTACCTGGCCAGCTGGCTGGTGGTGACGCAGGTCTACGGCCAGTCGTCGGGCACCTACGGCCACTACTTCTACGCGTTCCTGTCACCGGAGGACGTGCTCTGGTCGTTCGCCAAGGTGCTCGTCTTCTCGGTGATCGTGATCCTGATCCACTGCTACCACGGCTTCACCGCCTCGGGCGGGCCGGCGGGCGTGGGCGTCGCGGTGGGTCGCGCGGTCCGCACCAGCATCGTCGCCATCAACGTCGTCGACCTGCTGCTCTCGATGGCCATCTGGGGGGCCTCCACGACCGTCCGGCTGGCCGGGTGAGCCGATGACGGACAGGTTGCTCGCGATGCCGAGGGTGCTCGGCGTCGTCTTCATCGCGCTGATGCTCGCGGCGGTCTACCTGACCTACGCGGCGTTCACGAAGAAGTTCGCCGACTACGAGGAGGTCACCCTGCGCACCTCCACGATCGGGCTGCAGCTCGGCGACCGGGCCGACGTGAAGATCCGCGGCGTGATCGTCGGCGAGGTGCTCGGCACCAGCGCGGGCGGCCCCGACGGCGCCGAGGTGACGCTCGGCCTCTACCCGGACCAGGCCGACGTGGTGCCCGCCAACGTCACCGGCGCGATCGTCCCCAAGACCCTCTTCGGCGAGAAGTACGTCGCGCTGATCATCCCGGACTCCGGCCCCTCGGGCACCATCGCGGCCGGCGCGGTGATCGACCGCACCGAGGTCAGCACCGAGGTCGAGGAGGTCCTCGCCGACTTCTACCCGCTGCTGCGGGCCGTCCGTCCGGCCGACCTCAACGCCACCCTCTCCGCGATCTCCACCGCGCTCGAGGGCCGCGGGGAGCAGCTCGGCGAGAGCATGGAGACGCTCGACGCCTACCTGAAGAAGATCAACCCGGAGATCCCGGCGCTGCTCGAGGACGTCCGGCTGACCGCCCGGGTCTCCGACACCTACGCCGACATCCTCCCCGACGTCGCGCAGATCCTCGAGGACACGGTGCGGACCACCGGCACCCTGGAGGCCAAGGAGACCGCCCTCAACCAGGTGCTCCGCGACGTCCGCTCCTTCGCCGACACCGCGCGGGTCTTCCTGGCCGAGAACGAGCAGACCCTGGTCGACCTGACGGACCTGACGTCGCAGCAGACCCGGGTGCTGGCCCGCTACTCGCCGCTGCTGCGCTGCCTGCCCCAGGGCATCGACGTGGTGCAGAGCCGGCTGGGCGAGGCGTTCCGCGGCTTCGAGCTGCACATCATCCTCGAGCTGCTGCCGAACCAGCCGCGCGAGTACGACGAGGGCGACCGCCCGCACTTCGGCGCCGACAACCCGCCCGACTGCCTCGGCCTGCCGTCCCCGGTCGGCTCCCAGGCGAACCCGTTCGACGACTTCCCGAACTTCGACGACGGCGTGGACCGGCCGACCGGCAAGGGCACGATCCGCGTCGCGCCCGGCTTCGCCGACGCCGGCGGCACGACCGGCTTCAGCGGCGACCCGACCGACCTGGGCCTGCTGCGCGACTTCCTCGACACCTCCTACGACGGCGCGGGCGACCTCGACCTGCTGCTCGCCGCCCCCACGCTGGCCGCGGGCGGCTCCACCGGCGGCCCGGCGGGCACGGGGGGTGAGCGGTGATGGCGCGCCTGGACAAGCGCACCTCCGGCGACCTGGTCCGGCTGCTGGTCTTCGTGGTCGTCACCGGGCTGGCCACCAGCGTCCTGGTGGCCACGATCGGCAACCTCTCCTTCGGCAGCACCACCGAGTACCGCGCCGTCTTCACCGACGCCACCGGCGTGGTGAAGGGCGACGACCTGCGGATGGCCGGGGTGCGGGTCGGCACGGTCGAGGGCGTCGCCCTCGGCGAGGAGAACCGTGCGGTCGTCACCTTCTCGGTGGACCAGGACCTGCGCCTCGACGACGCCACCCACGCCACCATCCGCTACCGCAACCTGCTCGGGCAGCGCTACATCGCGCTCACCCAGGACGGCACCTCGGACCGCGCGCTGGCCGAGGGCCAGGCGATCCCGATCCAGCGGACCCAGCCGTCGGTCGACCTGACCGTGCTGTTCAACGGTTTCAAGCCGCTGTTCCAGGCGCTCTCGCCCGACGACATCAACCAGCTCTCCGCCGAGATCATCCAGGTCTTCCAGGGCGAGGGCGGCACGGTGGAGAGCCTGCTGGCCAGCACCGCGTCGCTGACCCAGACGCTCGCCGACCGGGACCAGGTGATCGGCGACCTGCTCGACAACCTCGACTACGTGCTCGACCACGTCGCCGACCGCGACCGCGAGCTGACCCGCCTGATCGGCAGCTTCCGGACCCTCGTCGGCGGACTCAAGGACGATCGCCGGGCGATCCTCTCCTCCCTCGACAGCATCTCCGCGCTGGCGGTGCAGACGGCGTCGCTGGCCGACGACATCCACGAGCCGCTGGTCGCCGACGTCGCGCAGCTGCGCAAGGTCGCCGGCAACCTCGACCGCGGCCGCGCGGAGATCGACCGGACGCTCCAGGTGCTGCCGATCAAGCTGAACAAGATCGGCCGCACCGCCACCTACGGCTCCTGGTTCAACTTCTACCTCTGCCACCTGGTCATCACCCTCCGCAGCGACGACTCGGTCCTGGCCCGACCGGTCATCGACGTGGGGGCCGAGCGGTGCTCGTTGGGGTGAGGCGACGATGAAGCCGTTCCGGGAGCGCAATCCCGTCGTGGTCGGGGCCGTCAGCATCGCGGTCCTGCTGTTCGTGGTGCTGGCCGCGCTGCGCGCCCAGGACCTGCCGCTGATCGGCGGGGGAGACACCTACTACGCCGAGTTCTCCGAGGCCGGCGGCCTCGCCGTCAACGACGAGGTCCGGATCTCCGGCGTGCGGGTCGGCCAGGTCGACTCGATCGAGCTGGCCGGCGACGTGGTGCGGGTCGGGTTCCGGGTGAGGACCGACGCCGAGCTGGGTGGGCGCACCCGCGCCGCGATCAAGGTCGGCACGATCCTCGGCTCGATGTACGTCTCCGTGGAGCCGTCGGGCTCCGGCGAGCTGGCCGAGGACGCCACGATCCCCGTGGCGCGGACCTCGGCGCCGTACGACGTTGTGGACGCGTTCACCGGGCTGGCCGAGACTTCGGCGAAGATCGACACCGACCAGCTGGCCGACGCGCTGACCACACTGGCCGACCTGACCCGCGAGACCCCGGAGGAGTTCCGGGCGGCGCTCAAGGGCGTCTCCGAGCTCTCCACGGTGGTCGCCTCGCGCAGCGAGGAGATCAACTCGCTGCTGACCAACCTGGAGCGGGTCTCCGCGGTGCTGGACGCCCGCGACGACGAGATCGTGGCGCTGATGGACGACGCCGACGTGCTCTTCCGTGCGCTGCTGGAGCGGCGCCAGGCGATCCACGACCTGCTGGTCGCCACCTCGGACCTGAGCACCGAGCTGACCAGCCTGGTGAAGGAGACCCGCGGCGACCTGAAGCCGGCGCTGGACCACCTGGAGTCGGTGGTGGACGTGCTGGTGAAGAACGAGGACAACCTGGACAACTCGCTGAGGCTCGCGGCGCCCTTCTACCGGGTCTTCGCCAGCACCCTGGGCAACGGCCCCTGGTTCGACACCTACATCTACAACCTGCCGCCGATCCCCGGCCCGGATGCGGGGATCGAATGAGCGCCCTCCTCGCCTTCGCCCGCCGCAACCTCCCGGTGCTGATCGTCGTCGCGCTGGTGGTCGTCGGCGCCGTCTGGATGGTCGGCTCCGCGGCCGGGACCAAGACCGCCACCGCCTACTTCCCGCGCACCGTCTCGGTCTACGAGGGCAGCGACGTGCGGGTGCTCGGGGTCTCGGTCGGCACGGTCGAGTCGGTCGTCCCCGAGGGCACCCGGGTCAAGGTGGTGCTGCGCTACGACGACCAGGTCCGGGTCCCGGCGGACGCCGAGGCCGTGATCGTCTCGCCCTCGGTCGTCGGCGACCGGTTCATCCAGCTGACGCCCGCCTACACCTCGGGGCCGGTGATGGCCGACGCGGCGGTGATCGACGCCAACCGCACGGCGGTGCCGCTGGAGCTCGACGACATCTACGACAGCCTCGACCGGTTCAGCGTCGCGCTCGGCCCCGACGGCGCCAACAAGAACGGTGCCGTCAGCGACCTGCTCGACCAGACCGCCCGGAACTTCGGCGGTCAGGGCGCCGCGTTCCACCGGACCATCAAGGACTTCGGCGACCTCAGCGCCACCTTCGACGACAACAAGGAGGAGCTGTTCGGCTCCGCCGAACGGCTGGAGTCGTTCGTGAGGACGCTCGCCGAGAACGACACCACGGTCCGCGAGTTCAGCCGCTCGCTGGGCGACGTCTCCACCCTGCTGGCCGACGAGCGCCAGGAGCTGACCGCGGCCCTCGGCAACCTGGGGGTGGCCCTCGACCAGGTCAGCGGCTTCGTGCAGGAGAACCGCGGCGCGCTGAGCCGCAACATCGCGGGCCTGGACCGGATCGCGAAGGTGCTGGTCAAGCGCCGCGACGAGGTCGACCAGGTGCTGCGCAACGGCCCGCTGGCGATCAACAACCTGGCGCTGACCTACAACCCGCAGGCCGGCACGCTCGACACCAACGCGAACCTCACCAACCTGGTCGCCGAGGCGATCAAGAACCCGAAGACGGTGCTCTGCGCGATCGTGTCGGGCGCCGACACCGACGGCGAGCTGTGCGACCTGATCAAGGGGCTGCCGCTGGGCCGGGTCTCCCCGTTCGGGTCGGGCAGCTGGAGCGGCGCGACCTACGACCCGACCCTCAACGGCCTCGTGGAGGTGGACTGACGTGCGCGGGCGGATGGGAGCGAGGCTGCGGGCCGGCGTCGCCATGGTCGCGGGCGCGGTGCTGCTCACCGGGTGCGGCTTCGACGTCTACGCGCTGCCGCTGCCCGGAGGGCCCGACGTCGGCGAGGACCCGATCGAGGTCACCGCCCAGTTCCGCGACGTGCTCGACCTGGTGCCGCAGTCGTCGGTGAAGGTCAACGACGTGACGGTCGGCGAGGTCACCGACATCGAGCTCGACGGCACCCACGCCGTGGTCAGCATGCGGCTGCGCAACGACACCGGCCTCCCCGACAACCCGTTCGCCGCGATCCGCCAGACCAGCCTGCTCGGCGAGAAGTTCGTCTCCCTCGAGGCGCCGGCCAAGGGTGGGCGCGGCTCCCTGGGCGACGGCGACGACATCCCGCTCTCCGCCACCGGCCGCAACCCGGAGGTCGAGGAGGTGCTGGGCGCCCTCAGCCTGATCCTCAACGGCGGCGGCGTCGCGCAGCTCAAGTCGATCACCCGCGAGGTGAACCTGGTCCTGGACGGCCGGGAGGACACGGCCCGCTCGGTGCTCACCCAGGTCGACACCCTGGTCTCGCAGCTGGACGGCCGCAAGGCCGACATCGTCGACGCGATCGAGTCGGTCGACCGGCTCGCGG
This sequence comes from Nocardioides sp. YIM 152588, assembly GCF_040191335.1. NCBI lineage: Bacteria > Bacillati > Actinomycetota > Actinomycetes > Propionibacteriales > Nocardioidaceae > Nocardioides > Nocardioides sp. YIM 152588. Next base: position 65,634 of record NZ_JBEGDJ010000007.1, read on the forward strand.
CCACCGCCCGCCAGCACACCGACAGCATCGACCTCGCGCTCGAGGAGCTGCCCGATGCGCTGGACTCGCTGGACCGGCAGCGCGACGACCTGGTCGCGATGCTGCGGGGCCTCGACCGGCTCGGCGACGTCGGCACCCGGGTGATCCGCGAGGTCCGGTCCGACACCGTCGACATCCTCCGCGACCTCGAGCCGGTGCTGACCCAGATCGACGCCGCCGGGGACTCCTTCGTCCGCGCCTTCAGCACGTTCGTGACCTTCCCGTTCGTCGACGAGTCGGTCGGCCGCGACCCCCAGGTGGCGCGCAACCTGCACATGGGCGACTACGTGAACCTCTCCCTCGACGTCGACGTGGACCTCGACGCCCTCGGCCTCACCGACCTGGCGTGCCTCCCGGTCACGGCGCTGCCCGACCTCCCCATCGCCAGCCTGCTCGGCCTGGAGAACCTGTGCGGCGGCGCCCGCACGAAGCTCGAGGGGTGCTCCTCGACGCCGGTGGACCTGACCGCCTGCGCGAGCCTGCCGCAGCGGATCCTCCGCTCGATCTGCGACGGGCTGGGGCTGCGCCTCGTCTGCGACCTGCTCGGCGCCGACGCCCGCCAGGCAGACACCGGCGGCGCCGGCGAGACCGCCGGGTCGCTTCGGGACCGGGTCGAGGAGACCACCGGCGGGCTCGCCGAGCGGCTCTCCTCCGGGCTCTCCGGCCTGTTCGGGCTGAACCGGGTCGCCCCCGCCGCGGACGCCCGGGCGCAGGCCGAGGAGCAGGCCGAGGAGCAGGCCTGGGACGACTTCGACGACAAGTACGACGTCGGGCTGCTGCGCCTGATGGGCGGCCCGCTGACGGTCGGGGGTGAGGGCCGGTGATCTCCCGTCGTACCCGCGTCCAGCTGCTGGTCTTCGCGATCATCACGGCGGTCGGGGTCGCCTACGTCGGCGCCCGCTACGCGCGGCTGGACCGGCTGGTCGTCGACCGCACCTACACCGTCGTCGCGCACTCGGCGGAGTCCGGCGGCATCTTCGCCGGTGCCGAGGTGACCTACCGCGGCGTCGGCGTCGGCGAGGTCTCCGAGCTGCGGCTCACCGAGGACGGCGTCGACATCGTGCTGGAGATCGAGAACGCCTGGGACGAGATCCCCAGCGACGCCGCCGCCCTCGTCGGCAACCGCTCCGCGGTCGGCGAGCAGTACCTGGAGCTGCAGCCCCGCACCGACGCCGCCCCCTACCTCCAGGACGGCTCGGAGCTGGACGACGTGGCCACCCCGGTCGCCACCGAGAAGCTGCTCGGCGACGTCGCCGCCACCCTCTCCAGCGTCGACGAGAAGTCGCTGCGCACCACCGTCAAGGCGCTGGGTGAGGCCTTCGCCGGGACCGGCGAGGACCTGCAGCGGATCCTCGACACCGGCGAGGACTTCATCCGGATGGCCGACGAGAACTTCGAGCTCACCACGGCGCTGATCCGTGACGGCAACACCGTGCTGAAGGGCCAGGTGGCCAGCGAGTCCTCGCTGCGCACGTTCGCCCGCGACCTGTCGCTCTTCAGCTCCGCGCTGGCCGGGGCCGACCAGGACCTGCGCACGGTGATCGACTCCGGCTCCCTGGCCGCCGACCAGCTGCGCACGCTGCTGGAGCAGAACCGGGTCAAGCTCTCCTCGCTGCTGCGCAACCTGGTGACCACCGGGGAGATCGTGGTCGCCAACCTGCCCGGCGTGCAGCAGCTGCTGATCCTCTACCCCTACGCCGTCGCCGGCGCCTTCACCGTCGTCGCCAAGTCGCCCGGCAGCGGCTACTACGACGCCCACTTCGGCCTGTCGCTGGCGATGGAGCTGCCCACCGAGGGCGGCCACCACCTGTGCCGCGAGGGGTACGAGTCGACCGACCGCCGTGGGCCGAACGAGGGCGCCGACGTGCCGCTCAACATGGACGCCGGGTGCACGGAGCCGATCACCGAGAGCAACGCCCGCGGCCCGCAGAACCTGCCGCGGGTCGTCCCGGACCTGACCGGTGGCGCCGGCACCCCGGTCGCGGCGTACGACATCGAGACCGGGGAGCTGACCTGGGGCGCGCCGGGCGGCGCCTCGGCCGGGAACGAGGCCCGCGCGGGTAGCGTGGCGCCGCCGTCGCTGGGAGGGGATTCGTGGACGTGGCTGTACCTGCAACCGCTGCTGGACCGCTAGGGCGGTGCGCGTGAGTCGTTCCGCATCACCGACCCCGCCCCCTCCCGCCTGGCGCCGGCCGGTGCTGGTCCTGCTGGTCGCCGTCGCGGTGGTCGCCGCCGGCGTCGCCGTGGCGACCGTGTGGACCGCGACCGCCGAGGGCGGGCCGATCGAGCGGGTCCAGGCCCTGCGGGAGCCGGCCGCCGACCCGGGCGTCGAGCGCGAGGAGCTGCTCGGCGTCGCCGGCGACTTCGTGCGCCGCTTCAACACCTACGGGCCCGACCTGCTCGCCGACGACGGGACGATGCCCGAGTACGCCGGGCTCACCTCGACGATGACGGCCAGGTTCGGCGGCGTCTTCGAGAGCAACGTCGGCTACGCCGAGCAGACCGTCGCCCAGCTCTCGATCCGGCGCCGCGCCGACGTGTACGCCGTCGGCATCGCCGCCCAGGACGACGACTCCGCGGAGCTGCTGGTCGCCGGGGTCGCGACGTTCTCCTACCCCGACCCGGACAAGAAGAAGGCCTGGATCGAGTTCGACCCCGAGCGGTTCCGCTACCAGGTCTCGCTGGTGCGCCAGCACGGCGAGTGGCTGGTCGATGACCTCGACGACGTCGACGACGACCTGCCCCCGCTGGCGCAGTCCTCGCCGCAGTCCGGTGCCGGGCTGCCCGGCGGGCTGCCGACGGGCGAGCCGACGCCGGAGCCCTCCTCGGAGCCGTCCCCGGGCAAGGGTGCGACGCAGGAGGGGGACCGGTGAGCCTCAACCTCTACGACGTGCTCGACGTCGACGAGTCCGCGACCGAGGGCGAGGTGCGGGCGGCGTGGAGGCGCGCCGTGGCCGACCTCGATCCCACCGACCGGCGCTTCCGCGCCTACAGCGACGCGGCGGCCGTGCTGCTCGACGACGCCCGGCGGGCGTCGTACGACGCCGAGCTGGCGACGCAGCGGGCCGACCAGCCGGCCGACCAGCCGGCCGAGGCGCCGGCCGAGGCGCCGGTCGACGAGCCGGCCGAGGCGCCGGCCGACGAGCCCGTCGGGGAGCCGGTCGAGGAGCCCGCGACGGCGGCCGCCGCGTCGCGCTGGGGACTCTGGGCCGCCGGCGCCGCCGCGGCGCTCGCGGTCCTGGTCGCGGCCTGGGTGCTGACGCTGCCCGGGGTCCGCGCGGAGACCACGCCGGCCGGGGCGGCCGAGGCCGCGGAGGCGGCCCAGGACGCGGGGGCCTCCGCCCAGGTCGCCGCGGCCGACACGATCGTCCCGCTGCTCGGCTACGACTACCGGACCATGGACGAGGACCTGACCCGGATCCAGGCGCACATGACCGATGCCATGGCGGGCCGCCAGGCCAGCTCGTGGTCGGCGCTGACGGAGGAGGCCCGCCGGCAGAAGGTCGTGGTCACCGCCGACGCACCGTCGGTGGCGCTCACCCGGGTCGCCGCGGACGGCGACCGGGCGACCGTCGTGGCGTTCATCGACCAGCACGTGGAGAAGAAGGGCGCGGAGCCGTTCACGCTGCAGATGTGGGCCACGCTGACCCTGGTCCGGGACGGCGGGGAGTGGCTGCTGGACGACATCTGCACCGAGGGCGACTGTAGCTGAGGCGGGCGGCGGGCACGCGCGGAGACCCCCGCGCAACGCGCCCGATTTCGCGCAAGTGCTTGACCTGGCAACGACTCCGGCGCATGATCCTCCGCAGGGTTCTCCGGGGTACCCTTGACCGGGCGCATGCCGATATTGTGTCGCGCGCTCGAGTCGGGTAATGTGGCGCTTTGCGCCTGCCCTCATATGCTCTCTGGCCTGTCCGGTGGCCGGGGAAGTGGTCGGTCGGCGCTCTCGAAGGCGAAACCCGTCGAAGGACAACTCTTGGCCGCGCGCACCACTCCCGGTAAGCCCCGCATCTCTTTCGCGAAGATCAGTGAACCTCTGGAGCTCCCCCAGCTCCTCGCCCTCCAGACCGACAGCTTCGACTGGCTGATCGGCAACGACGCCCACCAGGCCCGGGTCGACGCCCGGCGTGCCGCGGGTGAGGACGTCTCGGACAAGTCCGGTCTGACCGAGATCTTCGAGGAGATCTCGCCGATCGAGGACTTCTCCGAGACCATGTCGCTCTCGTTCGAGAACCCGGTCTTCTACGACCCGAAGTACACGGTCGACGAGTGCAAGGAGAAGGACCTCACCTACTCCGCGCCGCTCTACGTCTCGGCCGAGTTCACCAACAACGAGACCGGCGAGATCAAGGGCCAGACCGTGTTCATGGGCGACTTCCCGCTCATGACCCCCAAGGGCACCTTCGTGATCAACGGCACCGAGCGGGTCGTCGTGTCCCAGCTCGTCCGTTCCCCCGGCGTCTACTTCGAGCGCAGCGCCGACAAGACCTCCGACAAGGACATCTACACCGCCAAGCTCATCCCGAGCCGTGGCGCGTGGCTGGAGTTCGAGGTCGACAAGCGCGACCTGGTCGGCGTCCGCCTCGACCGCAAGCGCAAGCAGAACGTCACCGTCCTGCTCAAGGCCCTCCAGGCGATCGCCGAGGACACCGGTGAGCTGTACGACTACGAGGCCGTCATGGCCGACCTGCGTCAGTTCGAGTCGATCCAGCTGACCGAGGAGAAGGACAACACCCAGGGTCCCGACGACGCGCTGCTGGACATCTACCGGAAGCTGCGCCCGGGCGAGCCGCCGACGCGCGAGGCCGCGCTCACCCTGCTGAAGAACTACTACTTCAACCCCAAGCGCTACGACCTGGCCAAGGTCGGTCGCTACAAGATCAACAAGAAGCTGGGCACGGACGAGGCGTTCGACCAGCAGACGATGACCATCGCGGACATGGTCGCGACCATCCGCTACCTGGTCCAGCTCCACGCGGCCGGCGCCCCTGCGGAGGCCCCCGACCTGATCGACGGCGGCGAGGTCGTGCTCGGCCCCGACGAGAAGCCGATCAAGGTCCAGGCCGACGACATCGACCACTTCGGCAACCGCCGGATGCGGACCGTCGGCGAGCTGATCCAGAACCAGCTCCGCACCGGCCTCGCCCGGATGGAGCGCGTGGTCCGCGAGCGGATGACCACCCAGGACGTCGAGGCCATCACGCCGCAGTCCCTGATCAACATCCGCCCGGTGGTCGCGGCGCTGAAGGAGTTCTTCGGCACCTCGCAGCTGTCGCAGTTCATGGACCAGACCAACCCGATCGCGGGCCTGACCCACAAGCGCCGCCTCTCGGCGCTGGGCCCCGGTGGTCTCTCCCGTGACCGCGCCGGCATGGAGGTCCGAGACGTCCACCCGTCGCACTACGGCCGCATGTGCCCGATCGAGACGCCGGAAGGCCCGAACATCGGCCTGATCGGCTCACTCGCCTCCTACGGCCGGATCAACCCGTTCGGCTTCGTGGAGACGCCGTACCGGAAGGTCGTCGAGGGTGTCGTCACCGACCAGATCGACTACCTGACCGCCGACGACGAGGACCGCTACGTCATCGCGCAGGCGAACGCCGTGCTCGACGACAACTTCCGCTTCGTCGACGAGCGTGTGCTGGTCCGCCAGCGCGACGGCGAGGTCTCCGAGGTCCCGGCCGGCGAGGTCGACTACATGGACGTCTCGCCGCGGCAGATGGTGTCGGTCGCGACCGCGCTGATCCCGTTCCTCGAGCACGACGACGCCAACCGCGCGCTCATGGGCGCCAACATGCAGCGTCAGGCCGTCCCGCTGATCAAGTCGGACAGCCCGATCGTCGGCACCGGCATCGAGTACCGCGCTGCGGTCGACGCCGGCGACGTGGTCACCGCGACCGCCGCCGGTGTGGTCAAGGAGGTCTCCGCTGACCTCGTCGAGACCATGAACGACGACGGCACGTACTCGACGTACAAGCTGGCCAAGTTCAAGCGCTCGAACCAGGGCACCTGCATCAACCAGCGCCCGCTGGTCGCGGTGGGTGACCGGCTCGAGGTCGGCTCGCCCGTCGCCGACGGCCCGTGCACCGACATGGCCGAGATGGCGCTGGGCACCAACCTGCTCGTGGCGTTCATGCCGTGGGAGGGCCACAACTACGAGGACGCGATCATCCTCAGCCAGCGCCTGGTGCAGGAGGACGTCCTCACCTCGATCCACATCGAGGAGCACGAGGTCGACGCCCGCGACACCAAGCTGGGCCCCGAGGAGATCACCCGGGACATCCCGAACGTCTCCGAGGAGATGCTGGCCGACCTCGACGAGCGCGGCATCATCCGGATCGGCGCGGAGGTCACCACCGGTGACATCCTCGTCGGCAAGGTGACCCCCAAGGGCGAGACCGAGCTGACCCCCGAGGAGCGGCTGCTCCGCGCGATCTTCGGTGAGAAGGCGCGCGAGGTCCGCGACACCTCGATGAAGGTCCCGCACGGCGAGTCCGGCACCGTCATCGGCGTCCGGGTCTTCGACCGCGAGGAGGGCGACGAGCTGCCGCCGGGCGTCAACCAGCTGGTGCGCGTCTACGTCGCGCAGAAGCGGAAGATCTCCGTCGGTGACAAGCTCGCCGGCCGCCACGGCAACAAGGGCGTCATCGCCAAGATCCTGCCGATCGAGGACATGCCGTTCATGGAGGACGGCACCCCGGTCGACGTGGTGCTGAACCCGCTGGGTGTGCCGCGACGGATGAACATCGGCCAGATCCTCGAGCTGCACCTCGGCTGGCTGGGCAAGCAGGGCTGGCACATCGACGCCGACCTGCAGGACGAGGACTGGGCCCAGCGCCTGACCGCCATCGGCGCGGACTCGGCCGAGCCGGACACCAAGCTGGCGACGCCGGTCTTCGACGGCGCCCGCGAGGACGAGATCACCGGCCTGCTCGGCTCGACCCTGCCGAACCGCGACGGCGTCCGGATGATCGGCGAGAGCGGCAAGGCCAACCTGTTCGACGGCCGCTCCGGCGAGCCGTTCAAGGACCCGGTCTCGGTCGGCTACATGTACATCCTGAAGCTGCACCACCTGGTCGACGACAAGATCCACGCCCGGTCGACCGGCCCGTACTCGATGATCACGCAGCAGCCGCTGGGCGGTAAGGCCCAGTTCGGTGGCCAGCGGTTCGGCGAGATGGAGGTCTGGGCGATGGAGGCGTACGGCGCCGCCTACGCCCTCCAGGAGCTGCTCACCATCAAGTCCGACGACGTGCCCGGCCGCGTCAAGGTCTACGAGGCGATCGTGAAGGGCGAGAACATCCCCGACTCCGGCATCCCCGAGTCGTTCAAGGTTCTCGTCAAGGAGATGCAGTCGCTCTGCCTCAACGTGGAGGTGCTGTCCCAGGACGGCACGGCCATCGAGATGCGCGACGCGGAGGACGACGTCTTCCGTGCCGCCGAGGAGCTCGGCATCGACCTGTCGCGTCGCGAGCCCTCGAGCGTCGAAGAAGTCTGACCGGGAGGTCGCGAGCGCAGCGAGCCTGACCTTCCGGAATCGAAAGGCAGCCGCGCGCAGCGCGACCTCCCCCGTCAGTCCCCCAGCCTCACTTTCAAAGAACTAACGAAGGACTCACAGCCCCGTGCTTGACGTTAACTTCTTCGACCAGCTTCAGATCGGCCTGGCCACCGCGGACGACATCCGCACCTGGAGCCACGGCGAGGTCAAGAAGCCGGAAACCATCAACTACCGCACGCTCAAGCCCGAGCGTGACGGCCTCTTCTGCGAGAAGATCTTCGGTCCCACCCGGGACTGGGAGTGCTACTGCGGCAAGTACAAGCGCGTGCGCTTCAAGGGCATCATCTGCGAGCGCTGCGGCGTCGAGGTGACCCGCTCCAAGGTCCGCCGCGAGCGGATGGGCCACATCGAGCTGGCCGCCCCGGTCACCCACATCTGGTACTTCAAGGGTGTCCCGAGCCGCCTCGGCTACCTGCTGGACCTGGCCCCGAAGGACCTCGAGAAGGTCATCTACTTCGCGGCCTACATGATCACCGCCGTCGACGACGAGGCCCGCCACCGCGACCTCTCCTCGCTCGAGGCCAAGATCGGCCAGCAGCGCAAGATGATCGAGGGCCGCCTCGACGTCGCGATCGCCGACCGCACCCAGAAGCTCGAGGGCGACCTCGAGACCCTGGAGGCCGAGGGCGCCAAGTCCGACCAGAAGCGCAAGGTCAAGGACGGCGCGGAGCGCGAGATGGCGCAGCTGCGCAAGCGCACCGAGAACGAGCTCTCGCGCCTCGAGGAGGTCTGGGAGACCTTCAAGAACCTCAAGGTCCAGGACCTGATGGGCGACGAGGTCCTCTACCGCGAGATGAAGACCTGGTTCGGCAAGTACTTCGAGGGCCACATGGGCGCCACGGCGATCCAGAAGCGCCTCGAGAGCTTCGACATCGAGGCCGAGGTCGACAACCTGCGCGAGACCATCGCCACCGGCAAGGGCCAGCGCAAGGTCCGCGCCCTCAAGCGGCTCAAGGTCGTCGACGCGTTCCGCAAGACCGGCAACAAGCCGCAGGGCATGGTCCTCGACGCCGTCCCGGTCATCCCGCCGGACCTGCGTCCGATGGTGCAGCTGGACGGTGGCCGCTTCGCGACCTCCGACCTCAACGACCTGTACCGCCGCGTGATCAACCGGAACAACCGGCTCAAGCGACTCCTCGACCTGGGCGCGCCGGAGATCATCGTCAACAACGAGAAGCGGATGCTCCAGGAGGCCGTCGACTCGCTGTTCGACAACGGCCGCCGCGGTCGTCCCGTCACCGGCCCGGGCAACCGGCCGCTGAAGTCGCTCTCCGACATGCTCAAGGGCAAGCAGGGTCGCTTCCGTCAGAACCTGCTCGGCAAGCGCGTGGACTACTCGGGCCGTTCGGTCATCGTGTCCGGTCCGCAGCTGAAGCTGCACCAGTGCGGTCTGCCCAAGCAGATGGCGCTGGAGCTCTTCAAGCCGTTCGTGATGAAGCGCCTGGTCGACCTGTCGCACGCGCAGAACATCAAGTCCGCCAAGCGGATGGTGGAGCGCGCCCGCCCGGTCGTGTGGGACGTCCTCGAAGAGGTCATCACCGAGCACCCGGTGCTGCTCAACCGTGCGCCCACCCTGCACCGCCTCGGCATCCAGGCCTTCGAGCCGCAGCTGATCGAGGGCAAGGCCATCCAGATCCACCCGCTCGTCTGCACCGCGTTCAACGCGGACTTCGACGGTGACCAGATGGCCGTGCACCTCCCGCTGTCCGCCGAGGCCCAGGCCGAGGCGCGGGTCCTGATGCTCTCGACCAACAACATCCTGAAGCCGTCGGACGGCCGTCCGGTGACCATGCCCACCCAGGACATGATCATCGGCCTGTTCTTCCTCACCACCGAGCGCCCCGGCGCCGTCGGTGAGGGCCGGGTCTTCTCCTCGCAGGCCGAGGCGATCATGGCGTACGACCGCAACGAGATCACGCTGCAGAGCAAGATCAAGATCCGCTTCGACGACGCGGTCGTCGAGGGCTCGGACGTCCCCGACGTCGCGATCCTCGAGACCACGCTGGGTCGCGCGATCTTCAACGACACCCTGCCGGCCGACTACCCCTTCGTGAACTACGAGGTGGGCAAGAAGCAGCTGGGCGCGATCGTCAACGACCTCGCCGAGCGCTACGGCAAGGTCGTCGTCGCGGCGTCGCTGGACGCGCTGAAGGACACCGGCTTCCACTGGGCGACCCGCTCCGGCGTGACCGTCTCGATCGCCGACGTGACGACCCCGGACAACAAGTCCGAGATCCTCGCCGACTTCGAGGCCAAGGCCGCCAAGATCCAGAAGCAGTTCGAGCGCGGTCTGGTGACCGACGACGAGCGCCGCCAGGAGCTCATCGAGATCTGGACCGAGGCCGGCAAGAAGGTCGGTGACGCGATGGAGGACGCCTTCAAGGCTCAGCCCGCGAACCCGATCTACATGCAGGTCTACTCGGGCGCCTCGGGTAACTTCAACCAGATCCGCCAGGTCGGCGCCATGCGTGGTCTGGTGGCCAACCCGAAGGGCGAGATCATCCCGCGCCCGATCAAGGCGAACTTCCGTGAGGGCCTCTCGGTCCTGGAGTACTTCATCTCCACGCACGGTGCTCGCAAGGGTCTGGCCGACACCGCGCTGCGGACCGCCGACTCGGGCTACCTGACCCGTCGCCTGGTGGACGTGTCGCAGGACGTCATCATCCGCGAGGAGGACTGCGGCACCGAGCGCGGCCTGCCCAAGGTGATCGGCGAGGTGCTCGAGGACGGCACGGTCGTCAAGCACGAGAACGCCGAGACCGCGGCCTACGCCCGCAGCGCCGCCGTCGAGATCCCGCACCCGGAGACCGGCGAGGTGCTCGCCGGTGCCGGTGAGGACCTGGGCGACGTCAAGATCGACGAGCTCATCGCCGCCGGCATCGCCGAGGTCAAGGTCCGCTCCGTGCTGACCTGCGAGGCCCACACCGGTACCTGCGCGAAGTGCTACGGCCGCTCGCTGGCCACCGGCAAGCTCGTGGACATCGGCGAGGCCGTCGGCATCATCGCCGCGCAGTCCATCGGTGAGCCCGGCACGCAGCTGACGATGCGTACCTTCCACACCGGTGGTGTCGCCTCCGCGGACGACATCACGCAGGGTCTGCCGCGAGTCGTCGAGCTCTTCGAGGCGCGTACCCCCAAGGGCTACGCGCAGATCTCCGAGGCCGCCGGCCGCGTGGAGATCGAGGAGACCGACAAGGCCCGCAAGGTCCTGGTCACCCCGGACGACGGCAGCGAGGTCAAGGAGTACGTCGTCTCCCGCCGCTCGCGCCTGCTGGTGCACGACGGTGACCACATCGAGGTCGGCCAGAAGCTGACCGCCGGTACCGAGGACCCGAAGGAGGTGCTGCGCATCCTGGGTGTCCGCACCACGCAGCAGCACCTGGTGGACCAGGTCCAGGAGGTGTACCGCAGCCAGGGCGTGTCGATCCACGACAAGCACATCGAGATCATCGTGCGGCAGATGCTGCGCCGGATCACCGTGCTCGAGTCGGGCGACACCAACCTGCTGCCCTCCGACCTCGTCGACCGCTCGCGGTTCGAGCAGGAGAACCGGCGCGTCGTCTCCGAGGGCGGTCGCCCGGCCTCGGGTCGTCCGGAGCTCATGGGCATCACCAAGGCCTCGCTCGCGACCGAGTCGTGGCTCTCGGCGGCCTCCTTCCAGGAGACCACCCGGGTGCTCACCGACGCCGCGATCAACGGCCGCTCCGACAGCCTCCGTGGCCTGAAGGAGAACGTGATCATCGGAAAGCTGATCCCGGCGGGTACCGGCCTCGAGCGGTACCGCAACATCCGGGTCGAGCCGACCGAGGAGGCCCGTCAGGCCGCCTACGCCGTCACCGGCTACGAGGCCTACGACTACGAGTTCGGTGCCGCCGGCCAGGCCGTCGCGCTGGACGACTTCGACTTCGGTTCCTACTCGAACTGAGTCCAGTCACGGCGAGGGCCGTCCGGGGATCCACTCCCTGGGCGGCCCTCGGCCGTCTTTTCGGCGCGAGTCGTGAGTTGCGCGCGCCCCAGATCGCGGCCACGTCCCGGAGCCGCAACGACGTGCTGACAAGATGTCGCCATGACCACCGACGCACCGACCCGCACCGACGTCCTGGTGGTCGGGGCCGGACCGGCGGGATCCGCGGCCGCCGCCTGGGCGGCCCGGCTCGGGATGGACGTGGTCCTGGCCGACGCCGCGGTCTTCCCGCGGGACAAGACCTGCGGCGACGGGCTGACCCCGCGCGCCATCGGCGAGCTCGAGCGCCTCGGGCTCGGTGACTGGCTCCGCAGCCACACCGTCAACCAGGGCCTGCGCGCCCACGGCTTCGGTCAGACGCTGCACCTGCCGTGGCCCGGCGGCAGCCTGCCCGACTGGGGCAGCGCCGTCGCGCGGACCGAGCTCGACGACCACCTGCGGACCACCGCGCTCAAGTCCGGCGCCCTCGGGATCGACGGCGCACGGGCCGTGGACGCCCGGATGGAGGGCGGCCGCGTGGCGGCCGTGGTCTTCGAGCGCGGCGGCCGCGACGGCGAGCGGTTCGAGATCGAGTGCACCCGGCTGGTCGTCGCCGACGGCGTACGGTCGCCGCTGGGGAAGGTGCTCGGCCGCGAGTGGCACCGCGACACCGTGTACGGCGTCGCCGGCCGCTCGTACGTGACCTCGGCGATGGCCGACGACCCGTGGATCAGCTCGCACCTGGAGCTGCGCGGTCCGGCGGGCGAGGTGCTGTCCGGGTACGGCTGGCTCTTCCCGCTCGGCGCGGACGCGGGGGAGATGAACCTCGGCGTCGGCACCCTGGCCACCGCCAAGCGCCCCGCCGAGGTGGCGATCAAGCCGCTGATGGGCATCTACGCCGACCAGCACCGCGAGACCTTCGGCCTCGGCGAGGAGCTGCGCCGGCCGACCTCGGCGCTGCTGCCGATGGGCGGCGCCGTCTCGAACGTGGCCGGGCCCAACTGGGCGCTGATCGGCGACGCCGCCGGCTGCGTCAACCCGCTCAACGGCGAGGGCATCGACTACGGCCTGGAGACCGGCCGGCTGGTCGCCGAGGTGTTCACCGAGGCGCCCAACGTCGACCTCTCCGCGGTCTGGCCCGAGATCCTGCGGCAGCACTACGGCGAGGCGTTCTCCATCGCACGCCGGCTGGCCGGGCTGGTCACCGTGCCGCGGCTGCTGCCGGCCGCGGGGCCGCTCGGCATGCGCTCGGACCTGCTGATGACGCTCGCCCTGCGTTGGATGGGCAACCTGGTCACCGACGAGGACCGGGACCGGGCGGCGCGGGTGTGGCGCTGGGCGGGGGCGAGGTCGATCGCCCGGGACGCGCGTCCGCCGTTCTCCTGAGTCACCAACCCCGACTCGGCGTGCACAAACGCCGAGTCGCGGATGTGGGGGTCCGTAGGGTGGGGCTGACAGGGCGTTACAGGCGGGTCGGCCCCGGGTGGGCCGATCCAGGCAGGTCAGGAGGTGGCGGTGCCGCAGCGGGTGCAGCGTCTGGCGGCGTACGCGGTGATCGTGCGCGGCGACGAGATCCTGCTGTCGCGGCTCGCGCCCCGGGTCACCAAGGACGAGATGTGGACCCTGCCGGGTGGCGGCGTCGAGCACGGTGAGAACCCGCGCGACGCCGTGGTCCGCGAGGTTTACGAGGAGACCGGGCTGCGGGCCGAGGTCGGCGACACCACCCGCGTCTTCTCCCACCACCTCCGCGACGCGTGGCGCCGCGGCCGCCGGGTCGACAACCACGCCGTCCGGATCGTCTACGAGGGCTGGGTGCCCGCGGACGCCCCGGCGCCCCACGTCGTCGAGGTCGACGGCTCCACCGCCGAGGCCGCGTGGAAGCCGATCGCCGACGTGCTCACCGGGGCCGTGCCGACCGTCTCCCTGGTCGGCGACGCCCTCGAGGTCTACCAGATCCGCCGGCGGCAGCGCGCCGCCGCCTACGGCTGCGTGATCCGCGGCGACCAGATCCTGCTCACCCGGACCTCGGCGCTCGCCCCGGACCCCGGCACCTGGCACCTCCCCGGCGGCGGCATCGACCACGGCGAGAACCCGGAGCAGACCGTGGTCCGGGAGCTGTGGGAGGAGTGCGGGCTGACCGGCCGGACCGAGGGCCTGCTGACCGTCGTCGACCACCACTTCGCCGGCACCGCCCCCGACGGCCGCGAGGAGGACTTCCACGCGATCGGGATCATCTACCGGGCCAGCGTGGACCCCGGCGAGCCGCGCGTGGTCGAGGTGGGCGGGACGACGGACGCCGCGGGGTGGGTGCCGATCGCCGACATCGAGTCCGGCGCGGTCCGCGTCTACGGCCTCGTTCGGGCGGCGCTGGCTGCCGCCGGCGCTACGGTGACCGGGTGACTCCCGACCAGCCGGAGCAGGTCTTCACCTACGCCGCTCCGGCGTTGAAGTTCGGCCGCGGCGCGTCCCGCGAGATCGGGTACGACGTGCGCGGCTGGGGCGCGCGGCGCGCCCTCCTGGTGACCGACCCCGGCGTCGCCGCCGCGGGGCACGCGGCCGGCGTCGCCGAGTCGCTGGCGACGTACGGGATCGAGGTGGTGACGTACGACGCGGCGCACGTCGAGCCCACCGACGCCTCCCTGATCGAGGCGGTCGACTTCGCCCGCGGCGCCGGCACGTTCGACGCGGTCGTCGCCGTCGGGGGCGGCTCCTCCATCGACACCGCGAAGGCCGTCGCGCTGCTGACCACCAACCCCGGCGAGCTGATGGACTACGTCAACGCGCCCGTCGGCAAGGCCCGCGCGCCGGAGCGTCCGGTGCTGCCGCTGGCCGCCGTGCCGACCACGACCGGCACCGGCAGCGAGTCGACGACCATCTGCGTGATGGACGTGCTGGCGCTCAAGGTGAAGACCGGGATCAGCCACCCGGCGCTGCGGCCGCGGCTCGCCGTCGTCGACCCCGCGCTGTCGGCCACCCAGCCCGCCGGCGTGCTCGCCGCCTCCGGGATGGACATCCTCTGCCACGCGCTGGAGAGCTACACGGCGCGCTGGTTCGGCTCCTACGACGCCAAGGCGCCCGAGCAGCGGGTGCCGTACTGCGGCGCGAACCCGATCTCGGACCTCTGGTCGGAGCGTGCCCTGGGGCTGCTCGCCACCGCGTTCCGGCCCGCCGTGCGCGCCGCCCGGGGCGAGGACCCCGGGGACGGCGCGCAGGCCGCCGCCGACGACATGGCGCTGGCGGCCACCTTCGCCGGCCTCGGCTTCGGCAACGCGGGCGTGCACATCCCGCACGCCTGCGCCTACCCCGTCGCCGGCCGGGTCCGCGACTTCCGGCCCGCCGACTACCCCGACGCCGAGCCGATGGTGCCGCACGGGATGGCGGTGTCGCTGACCGCGCCGGCGGCGTTCCGGTTCACGTTCCCCGCCGCCCCCGACCGCCACCTGAGGGCGGCGCGGCTGCTCGACCCGGCCGCCGCCGGGGACGGCGCCGACGTGCTGCCGGCCGCCATCGCCGCGCTGATGCGCGACATCGGGAGCCCCAACGGCCTGGCCGCGGTCGGGTACGACGGCCGCGACGTCGACGACCTCGTCGCCGGCGCGCTGCAGCAGCAGCGCCTGCTGGCCACGGCGCCGCGCGACGTCACCGCGGACGACCTGGCGGCCGTCGTCGGTGACTCGATGGAGCTGTGGTGAGCGTGCTGGCTGCCGCGGCCCGATCTCCCCGCACCGGTGGCCCGGCGCTGTGGGCCTTCGCCACCGCCTGCGGGCTCTACGCCGTGGCGTGGCTCGTCGCGACCACCGAGCTGCCCGAGCGGGTGCCGCTCCACTACGACCTGAGGGGTGACGTCGACCGCTGGGGCGACCGCGCCACGCTGCTGGCGATCACCGGGGTGGTCGGCGTCGGGGTCGCGGCGCTGATCGCGGTCCTCGCCTTCACCCGGATCCCGATCACCTGGGTGAACGCGCCCCACAAGGCGTGGTGGACCGCGACGGAGGAGCGGGTCGAGCGCCTGCGGGCCCTCGTCCGCGTCGACGCGCTGTGGATCGGGGCGATGACGCTGACCCTCCTCGCCGTGCTGCTGTTCGCCATGGTGCGCACCGCCGACCTCGAGGACCCGCACCTCGACACCTGGTTCTTCGCGGCCCTCGGCGTCTACCTGCTCCTGATCGCGGGCTACACGGCCTACGGCTACCTGGTCAGGTACCGGCCGGATGAGTGAGCCCGCGCCGCAGGGGGGCGGCGCGGCGGCGGAGGACGTCGTCGCCGAGCTGCGCCGCCGCGGGGTCGACGCGGACGCCTCGCCGCTGACCCGGGCCCTCTACTCCTCCGACGCCTCGCTCTACCGGGTGCTGCCCCGGGCGGTGGCCCGCCCGGCCCACCGCGACGACCTCGAGGCGGTGCTGGAGGTCGCCGCGCTGACGGCGACGCCGCTGACGATGCGCGGCGCCGGCACCTCCATCGCCGGCAACGCGATCGGCCCCGGCCTGGTGGTCGACACCCGGCGCCTGGACCGCGTGCTCGCGATCGACCCCGAGGCGCGCACCGCCCGCGTCGAGCCCGGCGTCGTGCACGCGGCGCTGCAGGCCGCGGCGGCGCCGCACGGGTTGCGCTACGGGCCCGACCCGTCGACCCACCCGCGCTGCACGATCGGCGGGATGATCGGCAACAACGCCTGCGGCTCCCGCGCGCTCGGCTACGGCCGCACCGCGGACACGCTGCGCGAGGTCGACGTGCTCTGGGGCGACCGGGCGGCGGGGCCGGGCGAGGTCGAGGAGCGGCTGCGCGGCATCGTCGCCGCGGACCTGGCGCACGTCCGTACGACCTTCGGCCGGTTCGGCCGGCAGGTCAGCGGCTACTCGCTGGAGCACCTGCTGCCCGAGGCGGCGGCCGGCGGCGTCGCCCGGTTCCTGGCGGGCACCGAGGGCACCCTCGGGCTGGTCCGCGAGGCGACCGTGGCGCTGGTGCCGGAGGCGCCGCGGCGGCTGCTCGTGCTCGGCTACCCGTCGATGGCCGAGGCCGCCGACGCCGTACCGGCGCTGCTCGCGGCGGGCGGCGGCGCGCTGGTCGCGTGCGAGGGGCTCGACGCTCGGCTGGCCGACCTGGTCCGCGCCCGGCGCGCCGTGCCGGAGCTGCCGCGGGGGAGCGGCTGGCTGCTGGTCGAGTACGCCGCGGGGGCGGGTCCCGACGGGCTCGACCGGCTGGGACCGGCCCTGGTGGCCGCCGCCGGTGCCCTCGGCCACCGCGAGGTGATCGACGCGGGCGAGGCGGCCGCGCTGTGGCGGATCCGCGAGGACGGCGCCGGCCTCGCCGCCCGCAGCCTCTCCCGCCCGGCGCACGCCGGCTGGGAGGACGCCGCGGTGCCGCCGGCCGCCCTCGGCGCGTGGCTGCGCGACTTCGAGGAGCTGCTGTCCGCGCACGGGCTGGAGACGGTGCCCTACGGCCACTTCGGCGACGGCTGCGTGCACGCCCGGATCGACTTCGACTTCGCCGACGGGGCGCTGAGGTTCCGCGAGTTCCTGGAGGCGTGCGCGCGGCGGCTGGCCGACTACGGCGGCTCGCTCTCCGGGGAGCACGGTGACGGCCGGGCCCGCTCCGAGCTCCTCCCGATCATGTACGACGCGGGCTCGCTGCGCCTGTTCGGCCAGGTCAAGGCCGCGTGCGACCCGAGCGGCCTGCTCAACCCGGGCGTCCTCGTCGACCCGGCGCCGCTCGACGGCGACCTCCGGCCCGTCCGGGCGGCGGCGGCCGGTGCCGGCCCGCGGGCGACGTTGCGCCTGGCCGACGACGGCGGCTCGCTGTCCGCCGCGGCGCACCGCTGCACGGGCGTCGGGAAGTGCGTCGCCCCGGCCGGCAGCGGCGGGGTGATGTGCCCGTCGTTCCTGGCGACGGGGGAGGAGAAGGACTCCACGCGCGGCCGCGCCCGCGTGCTGCAGGAGGCGCTCACCGGGGGGCTGCCGGGCGGACTGGCCGACCCGGCGCTGCACGACGCGCTCGACCTGTGCCTCTCCTGCAAGGGCTGCGCCTCGGACTGCCCGACCGGGGTGGACCTGGCGACCTACAAGTCCGAGGCGCTGCACCGGACCTACCGGCGCCGGTTGCGGCCACGCAGCCACTACGCGCTGGGCCGGCTGCCGCGGTGGGCGGCGCTGGCGGCCGCCACCGGCTCGGCGCGGCTCGCGAACGCGACGCTGCGCTGGGCGCCGACCGCCGCGCTGGCCAAGGCGGCGGCGGGGGTGGACCGGCGTCGTACCGTCCCGGCGTTCGCGGCGACCACGCTGCGCCACTGGGCGCGGGACCGTCCGGGCGCCGCGTCCCCGGGGCGGCCGGACGTGTGGGTGTGGGCCGACTCCTTCACCGACCACTTCCGGGCCGGCCCGGGCCGATCGGCCGTGGCCTACCTGGAGTCGTGCGGGCTGCGGGTCGGCGTGATCGAGGAGCGGGCCTGCTGCGGCCTCACCTGGATCACCACGGGCCAGCTCGACCAGGCGCGGCGGATCGTCTCCGGCGCGGTCGGGGTGCTGGCCGGCTACGTGGACTCCGGCGTGCCGGTGGTCGGGCTGGAGCCCTCCTGCCTGGCCGCGCTGCGCTCGGACGCCGCCGAGGTGGTCGGGGACGCGGACCTGCCGGCCGCCGAGCGGGTCGCCGCCGGCGTGCTGACGCTGGCCGAGCTGGTCACCCGGCTCGACCTGCCGCTGCCCGACCTGGCGGGGGTCCGCGTGCTCGCCCAGCCGCACTGCCACCAGCACGCCGTGCTCGGCTGGGAGGCGGACGCCGCGCTGCTGCGCCGGGCCGGGGCGACCGTGGCCGCGGTGCCCGGCTGCTGCGGCCTGGCGGGCAACTTCGGCGTCGAGCGGGGCCACTACGAGACCTCGGTCGCGGTCGCGGAGACCCACCTGCTGCCGGCGGTGCGGGCCGCCCGCGCGGAGGACCCGGCGACGGTGGTGCTGGCCGACGGCATGTCGTGCGCGCTGCAGCTCGACGACCTGGCCGGCGTGCGGGCGCTGCACCTGGCCGAGCTCCTGGAGGGCGCCCGCGAATGACGCCGCGGAAGCGGCCGCGCGGCGCCCGCGGTTACGATCGGGGAGTGAATCCGCGGCACCGTCGACTCGTCATCCCGGTCGCCCTGGCGGCGCTCCTGATCATCGTGGTCGTCGCCGCGTTGGTGAAGTGACCCGGGCGACCAGCCGATGAGCAGCCGCACCCTCCCGCTGGACGACGGCCTGGCCGTGGTCCGCGAGCACCTGCTCGACCCCGGCCTGGTCCGGGCCGTGGCCTCGGGCCGCCGGCGCGGCGAGGACGCGCCGCCGTGGCGCCGGGTCGAGGCGCGCTGGGTCGACCTCAAGGCCGGCACCCACCTGCAGACCGTCTCCTACGACGCCACCCAGGCCCACACGGCCAACCACGCGGCCGGCGAGCCCGCGGCCGCGGCGGTGGACGCGCTGCTGGCGGCGCCGTACGGCAACTGGCACGTGACCACCGCGGCCGCGGTCGTGCAGCTGCGGATCACCAAGAAGGGCCAGGCCTTCGTGCACGTCGGCGCGGGCGAGGGCGCGGCCGCCGCCCCGGCGAGCCGCAGCCACGACCGCGCCAAGCAGCGGCTGCTGCCCGAGGACGACGCCCTGTTCGCGGCCCTCGGGCTGGCCGGCAAGGACGGCCGGATCCGGCCGAGCCGGCAGGCCAAGTACCGCCAGATCGAGGAGTTCGTCGGCCTGCTCGACGTCGCGATCAGCGACGCGATGGGCGCCGGCCACCTGCGCACGCCGACGCCGGAGGACCCGCTGCGGATCGTCGACCTGGGCTGCGGCAACGGCTACCTCACCTTCGCCGCGCACCGCTACCTCTCGGACCGCAAGGGGCTGCCGGTGCGGATGACCGGCGTGGACGTGAAGGAGCAGTCCCGCGCCCACAACGCCGCCGTCGCCGCCGACCTGGGCATCGAGGCCGACTTCGTGGTCGGCACGATCGCCGACGCCTCGCTGCCCGAGCCTCCGGACGTGGTGCTGGCGCTGCACGCCTGCGACACCGCCACCGACGAGGCGCTGGCCCGCGCCGTGGAGTGGCGGGCGCCGCTGGTGCTCGCCGCGCCCTGCTGCCACCACGACATCGCCGCCCAGTTGCGGCGGACCACCCCGCCGGCGCCGTACGCCTCCCTGCTGCGCGACGGCATCCTGCGCGAGCGGTTCGCCGACACCCTCACCGACGCCCTGCGCGGGCTGCTGCTGCGCGACGCCGGCTACCGGGTCGAGGTCGTCCAGTTCGTCGAGTCCCGGCACACGCCGCGCAACACGCTGCTGCGCGCCACCCGCACCGGCGTCGTGGGCGAGGACGCCCGGGGCGAGTACGACGACCTGACCGCCACCTGGGGCCTGCACCCGCGGCTGGGCGCGCTGCTGGGCGCGCCGGACGCCGACCGGTGACCCGCCGGTGATCCGCCTGGAGCGGGCGCTGGCGGCGATCGCGGCCGGCCTCTTCGCCGTCGGCCTCGCGGCGCCCAGCGCGGCCGCGGAGCCGGGCGACGGCACCCCGGTCTTCGCCTTCACCGACCCCGAGATCGTCGAGTCCAGCGGCCTGGTGGCCCGCGACGGGCTCGTCGTCACCGTCAACGACTCCGGCGACAGCGCGCGGATCTTCACCGTCGACCCCGCCACCGGCGACACCGTCGGGGTGACCACCTGGGACGGCGCGCCGACCGACGTCGAGGCGCTCGCGCCGGCCGGGGACGGCGAGGTGTGGGTCGGCGACATCGGCGACAACCTCCGGGTGCGGGGCTCGATCAGCGTCACCCGCGTCCCGTTCGGGCGGGGCGAGACGCACGTGGCGGGCGCGACGTACACGCTGGTCTACCCGGACGGCGCGCACGACGCCGAGACGCTGCTGGTGGACCCGGCCACCGGTCGGCTGCTGGTGGTCGCCAAGGAGTTCATCGGCCGGGTCTACCGGGCGCCGCGGGTGCTCGACCCCGAGGCGCCCAACGAGCTGGAGCCGATCGGCACGGCGATGGGGATCGCCACCGACGGCTCGTTCTTCCCCGACGGACGCCACCTGGTGCTGCGCAACTACGGGCAGGCCGCCGTCTACACCTGGCCCGCGCTGGAGCGGGTCGCGGCGTTCCCCCTGCCGGACCAGCAGCAGGGGGAGGGGCTCGCCGTGGACATGCGGGACCGGGTCTACGTGTCGTCCGAGGGCGAGGGCAGCGAGGTGCTCCGGATCGCGCTGCCACGCTCGGTGCGCGAGGCGCTCGCGGGCCCGTCGGAGGAGGTCGCCACGGGCGACGACGGCGCCGAGGGGGCCGAGGGGGCCGAGGGGGCCGAGGGGGCCGAGGGGCGGGGCAACCTCGCCGGCGACAACCCCGACACCGACCCGTGGGCCGGGATCGTGCTCAGCCCGTGGGTGATCGGGGGCGTCTTCTTCCTCGTGGGGCTGGTGGTCCTGCTGCGCTCCCTGCGACCCCGGTGACTAGTCGACCCGCGGAATTCTCGCCACCGACCCGCGCGTTTCTCTCCGTCGCGCCGCGTGTTCCGCGCGGGCGGGGCACACTCGGTACATGCGGATCGAGGCCGTCGTGGGTGACATCACCCGGCAGCGTGTGGACGCGGTGGTCAACGCCGCGAATCGTGGGATGCGCGGGGGTGGGGGCGTCGACGGCGCCATCCACTCCGCCGGCGGTCCGGACATCCTGGCCGACTGCGTGGAGAGGTTCCCCGACGGGCTGCCCACCGGCGAGGCCGGCTGGACGACGGGCGGACGGCTGCACGCGCAGTGGGTCATCCACGTCGTCGGCCCGAACTACAACGTCGGCGAGACCGACCGGGGCCTGCTGACGTCCTGCTACCGCCGCGCGCTGGAGGTCGCGGACGAGGTCGGGGCGCGCACCATCGCCTTCCCGCTGATCAGCGCGGGCATCTTCGGGTGGCCGATGGACGACGCCATCGACGCCGCCGTGGAGACGATCCGGGACACCCCCACCGAGGTGGAGGTGGCCCGCATCGTCGCGTTCGGGCGGCCGACGTACGAGCTGGTCGCGGCGCGGCTGCGGCGGCTGCAGGAATCACCGGTCGACCGGTGATCCCGACGCTTGACAGGCGTTGCAATGCCTGTCAAGCGCATGAATCACCGGTCAACCGGTGATTCATGCGCCTGATGGGTCAGATGTTCTCGACGACGTAGTCGATGCACCGCGTCAGCGCCTCGACGTCGCTCGGGTCGATCGCGGGGTACATCGCGATCCGCAGCTGGTTGCGGCCGAGCTTGCGGTAGGGCTCGGTGTCCACGATCCCGTTGGCGCGCAGCACCTTCGCGACCGCGGCGGCGTCGATGGCGTCGTCGAAGTCGATGGTGCCGATCACCAGGGACCGGTCGGCCGGGTTCGCGACGTACGGCGTCGTGTACGACGTCCGCTCGGCCCAGCCGTACAGGGCGTCGGAGGACGCGGTGGTGCGCTCCACCATGCCCTTGAGGCCGCCCTGGCTGTTCATCCAGTCCAGCTGCTCGGCCATCAGGAAGAGCGTGGCGACCGACGGGGTGTTGTAGGTCTGGTTCTTCGCGGAGTTGTCGATGGCGGTCGGCAGGTCGAAGAACGCCGGGATGTGACGGTCGGTGGCGGCGATCCGCGCGGCACGGTCGAGGGCGGCCGGCGACATCAGCGCGATCCAGAGGCCGCCGTCGGAGGCGAAGCACTTCTGCGGGGCGAAGTAGTAGGCGTCGACCTGGGTCAGGTCGACCGGCAGGCCGCCGGCGCCGGAGGTGGCGTCGACGAGCACCAGTGAGCCCTCGTCGGTGCCCGCCGGGCGGACCACGGGCGCCATCACGGCGGTCGAGGTCTCGTTGTGGGCCCAGGCGTAGGCGTCGACGCCCGCCTCGGCGACCGCGTCGGGGCGCGCGCCCGGGTCGGACTTGATCACCGACGGCGCCTCGAGCCACGGCGCCTGCTCGGCGGCCTTGGCGAACTTCGAGGAGAACTCGCCGAAGGAGAGGTGCTGGGACTTCTTCTCGATCAGGCCGAAGGTGGCGATGTCCCAGAAGGCGGTGGCGCCGCCGTTGCCGAGCACCACCTCGTAGCCCTCGGGCAGCTCGAACAGGTCGGCCAGGCCCTCGCGCACGCGGCCGACGGTGTTCTTCACCGGGGCCTGGCGGTGGGAGGTGCCCATCAGGTCGGCGCCGGTGGCGGCCAGGGCGTCCAGGTGGCTGGTCTGGATCTTCGACGGGCCCGCGCCGAAGCGGCCGTCGGCGGGCTTGAGGTCGGCGGGGATCTGCAGTGCGTCGGTCACGGTTCAACCTTCTCATCGGGAGAGCGGGCGGCACAGGTGCTGACGGCGCTGTCAGAGATGGGACAAGTGTGACAGGCAGGTCACGGCGGTGAAAACAGGCCCCGATGGGTGGACGGGGCGCCGCGCGGCCAGGCACCTATGCTGTCGGCGCCGGCGCCGCCGGCGCGATCCACGGAGGACCGATGTCCGACCTGCCCACCCTCGACCTGCGACCCGTCGGCTACGACCACCCCGACGCGATCGCGCTGGTGGCACGCGTCCAGCAGGAGTACGTCGTCCGCTACGGCTCGCCCGACGACAGCCCGGTCGACCTGGCGGAGTTCCGGGGCGCCGGCGGGCTGTTCCTCGTCGGCTACCTCGACGGCACCGCGGTCGCGACCGGCGCGTGGCGCAGCAGCCGGGTGACGGCGCTCGGCGGCACCCGGGCGGCCGAGATCAAGCGGATGTACGTCGTCCCCGAGCGCCGCGGGAGCGGCCTGGCGCGGGTGGTGCTGGCCGAGCTGGAGCGCACCGCCGCGGTGGCCGGCTTCGACCTGCTCGTCCTGGAGACCGGGCTCAAGCAGCCCGAGGCGATCGGCCTCTACGAGTCCGCCGGCTACCTGCCGGTGCCGGGGTTCGGCCACTACCGCGACAGCCCGCTCTCGCGCTGCTTCGCCAAGCGCCTGTGAAAAGCACCGCGAGCCGGCAGAAACTTTCTGCCGACTCGCGGTCGCGTGAGCGGGGTGGGTCTCAGGCGCCCCAGGCGGCGTCCCAGCCCTCGATCTCGCTGGCCGGCCGCGTCGACGGGCCGGTGTAGACCGCGGACGGCCGGATCAGGCGACCGGTCCTCTTCTGCTCCAGGATGTGCGCGGACCAGCCGCCGGTCCGGGCGCAGGTGAACATCGAGGTGAACATGTGCGCGGGCACCTGGGCGAAGTCCAGGACGATCGCGGCCCAGAACTCGACGTTGGTCTCCAGGACGCGGTCGGGGCGGCGCTCGCGGAGCTCGGCCAGCGCGGCCTGCTCCAGCGCCTCGGCGACCTGGTAGCGCTCGGCGCCGAGCTCGCGGGCGGTGCGGCGCAGCACGCGGGCGCGGGGGTCCTCGGCGCGGTAGACGCGGTGGCCGAAGCCCATCAGCCGCTCGCCGGAGTCGAGCAGGTTCTTCACGTAGGCGCGGGCGTCGCCGGACTTCTCGACCTCCTCGATCATGCCCAGCACCCGCGACGGGGCGCCGCCGTGCAGCGGGCCGCTCATCGCGCCGATGGCGCCGGAGAACGCGGCCGCCACGTCGGCGCCGGTCGAGGTGATCACGCGGGCGGTGAAGGTGGAGGCGTTCATGCCGTGCTCGGCCGCCGAGGACCAGTACGCGTCGATCGCGTGCGCGTGCTTGGGGTCGGCCTCGCCGCGCCAGCGGATCAGGAACTTCTCGGCCAGCGTGCTGCCCTCGTCGACGACCTTCTGGGGGACGACGGGGAGGTGGATGTCGCGCGCCGACTGGCCGGCGTACGAGAGCACCATGACGGCGACGCGGGCGAGGTCCTCGCGGGCCTGCTCGTCGGAGATGTCGTAGGTCTGGCCGAACCCGAAGGCGGGGGCCAGCATCGCGATCGCGGCCTGGACGTCGACCCGGACGTCGCCGGTGTGCACGGGGAGGTTGTAGGCCTCGGCCGGCGGCAGCCCCGGGGTGAACGCGCCGTCGATGAGTAGGCCCCAGACGTTCTCGAACGGGACCCGGCCGGCCAGGTCCTCGATGTCGACACCGCGGTAGCGCAGCGCGGAGCCTTCCTTGTCCGGCTCGGCGATCTGGGTCTCGAAGGCGACGACGCCTTCCAGACCGTGGTGTACCTCGGTCATCGGTGACTCCTTCGTCTCGTGGTCGACCCGGCCTGCGGGACAGGTCGCCGCGGCCAGGGCCGTACTCGGGTGGCCCCCGGGGAGCCCGGTCGGGAGCGGAAGCCACCGGCATTCTGCCGCACCCACTAGGTTCGGCACATGGCGGTGACCACGAGGTGACGAACGACATGCAGCCGATCCCGCCGGAGGTGGAGCCGGGCGCGGACCAGGGTGTCGACCTGGCCGCGCTCCGCAGGGAGTACGGCGCCGCCGGCCTGCACGAGGACGAGGCCGGCGCCGACCCGGTCGACCTCTTCCGACGCTGGTTCGACGACATGGTCGCCGCCGGCGTGCACGAGCCCAACGCGATGGTGGTGGCCACCGTCGCCGCCGACGGCCAGCCGTCCGCGCGGACGGTGCTGCTCAAGAGGTTCGGCGGGGACGGCTTCGTCTTCTTCACCAACGCCGCCTCCCGCAAGGGCACCGAGCTCGCCGACAACCCCCGCTGCGCCCTCCTCTTCGGCTGGTACGACGTCGAGCGGCAGGTGCGGGTCGAGGGGGTCGCCGAGCCGCTGCCCGCCGAGGAGGTCGCCGCCTACTTCGCGACGCGGCCGCGCGCCGCGCAGGTCGGCGCCTGGGCCTCGGCGCAGTCGCAGGTGGTCGCCGACCGCGGCGCGCTGGACGTCTCGTACGCGGCGGCTCAGGAGCGGTTCGCCGGCGAGGAGCAGCTGCCGGTGCCGCCGACGTGGGGCGGCTACCTGGTGCGGCCGACCGCGTTCGAGTTCTGGCAGGGGCGGCCGGGGCGGATGCACGACCGGCTGCGCTTCCGGCGTACCGACGCGGCGGTCGGCGCCGCGGGGGCGACGTGGCTGCGGGAGCGCCTCGCCCCCTGAGGACGTGACCGGTCGGCCCGGTTATCCATTTGTGAGTGAGTGCTCACTCATTTAGAGTTGGCCGGGTGTCCCGCCGTGCCTCCCCGATGTCCCCCGAGCAGCGCCGTGAGGCGTTGGTCCGGGCCACGCGCCCGCTGCTCCACGAGCACGGCCGCCAGGTGACCACGCGCCAGATCGCCGAGGCGGCCGGGGTCGCGGAGGGCACCATCTTCCGCGTCTTCGACTCCAAGGACGAGCTGGTCGACGCGGCGATCGTGGCCTGCTTCGAGCCGACCGAGCTGCTGCGCCGGCTCGACGAGATCGACCCCACCCTGCCGCTCCGCGAGCGGCTGCACCGGATGGTCGCCGTCCTCCAGCAGCGCTACCTCGCGATCTTCCACCTGATGCGCGCGCTCGGCGCCGTCGCCCCGCCGCGTCACCTGCACGACGACCCGACGCTGGTGCAGGGGCAGGCCGAGGTCTCCGAGCGGCTGCTCGCCCTCATCGAGCCCGACGCCGACCACCTGCGGCGCCCGCCCGCCGACGTGCTCCACGTGCTCCGCATGCTCACCTTCGCGGGCTCCCACGCCGAGATCGCCGACGGCCGGCTGCTGAGCCCCGAACAGATCGTCGACACCGTCCTGGACGGCGTCCTGTGCACCGACGCACGAACCGAGAAGGATCACTGATGCTGCTACGCCTGATGCGCACCCACCTGCGCCCCTACCGCAGGTGGCTGGCCGCCATCGTGGTGCTCCAGTTCACCGCCACCGTCGCGATGCTCTTCCTGCCCAGCATCAACGCCGACATCATCGACAACGGCGTCGTCGTCGGCGACACGGGCTACGTGATCCGCCACGGCGGGATCATGCTGCTCGTCTCGCTGGTCCAGGCGGCCTGCTCGATCACCGCCGCCTGGTTCGCCGCGCGCACCGCGATGGCCTTCGGCCGCGACCTGCGCGCCTCGGTCTTCGCCCGGGTCGGCGGGTTCTCCGGGCGCGAGGTGATGTCGTACGGCGCCCCGTCGCTGATCACCCGCGCCACCAACGACGTGCAGCAGGTCCAGATGGTCACCCTGATGACCTGCACCATGGCGGTGACCATCCCGATCATGATGGTCGGCGGCATCATCATGGCGATGCGCGAGGACTTCGGCCTCTCCTGGCTGGTGGTCGCGGTCGTGCCCGTCCTCTTCGTCGCGATCGGGCTCGTGGTCACCCAGATGGTGCCCAGCTTCCGGCTGGTCCAGGAGCGCCTGGACGGGGTGAACCGGATCCTGCGCGAGCAGATCACCGGCATCCGCGTGGTCCGCGCGTTCGTCCGCGAGCCCCTGGAGTCGCGCCGCTTCGCCGAGGCGAACGACGGCCTCACAGAGGTCTCGTTGCGCGCCGGCCGCTGGATGGCGACGATGTTCCCGCTCGTGATGCTGGTCGCCAACGTGGCCAGCATCGGCGTGATCTGGTTCGGCGCCCAGCGGATCGACGCCGGCCAGATGGAGGTCGGCGCGCTGACCGCGTTCCTCTCCTACCTGATGCAGATCCTCATGTCCGTCATGATGGGCACTTTTTTGCTGATGATGATCCCGAGGTCGGCGGTGTGCGCCGACCGCATCGCCGAGGTCCTCGACACCGACTCCAGCGTTGCCGCGCCCGTGGCCCCCGTGACCACGCTCGAGCGCGTCGGCCACCTGGACTTCGAGGGCGTCGGGCTCACCTACCCCGGCGCCGAGCAGCCGGTGCTGCGCGACGTCACCTTCGCCGCGCGCCCCGGCCAGACGGTCGCCGTGATCGGCTCGACCGGCGCCGGCAAGACCACGCTGGTCAACCTCGTGCCGCGGCTGCTCGACGTGACCGGCGGCCGGGTGGCGGTGGACGGCGTCGACGTCCGCGAGATCGACCCCGAGGTGCTCTGGTCCCGGCTCGGCCTGGTGCCGCAGCGGGCCTTCCTCTTCTCCGGCACCGTCGCCTCCAACCTGCGCCACGGCAAGCCCGACGCGACCGACCAGGAGCTGTGGGCGGCGTTGCGGATCGCGCAGGCCGACGGCTTCGTCAACGAGATGCCCGGCGGCCTGGAGGCCCCCATCGCGCAGGGCGGCACCAACGTCTCGGGCGGCCAGCGCCAGCGCCTCGCCATCGCCCGTGCGCTCGTACGCCGGCCCGAGATCTACCTCTTCGACGACGCCTTCTCCGCGCTCGACCTCGCCACCGACGCCCGGCTGCGGGCGGCGCTGGCGCCGGAGACGCGGGAGTCGACCGTGGTGATCGTGGCGCAGCGGATCGCCACGATCCGCGACGCCGACCAGATCCTCGTCCTCGAGGACGGCGCCGTCGTCGGCCGCGGCACCCACGCCGAGCTGATGGCCGGCAACCCGACGTACCGCGAGATCGCCGCCAGCCAGGGCGTGGACGAGGAGGCCGTGGCATGAGCTCCGAGACGGCGAAGCCGGCCGGCACGATGAAGGAGACCGAGCGCGTCGTCGCCGGCCCCGGCCACGGCCCCGGGCGCGGCCCGATGGGCGGCGGCATGGTCGGCCAGAAGGCGAACGACTTCAGGGCCTCGACGAAGCGGCTGCTGCGCGGGATGGCGCCCGAGCGGCCGATGCTGGCCGCGGTGCTGCTGTTCGCGGTCGGGTCGGTGACGCTGATGGCGCTCGGCCCGCGGCTGCTCGGCCACGCCACCGACCTGGTCTTCAACGGGTTCGTCGCCGGTCAGCTGGCCGACCGGGGGGTCACCCAGGAGCAGGCGATCGAGGGCGCCCGGGCATCGGGCAACGACGGCCTCGCCGACATGCTCGGCGGGCTCGACCTCGGCGCCGCGACCGGCATCGACTTCTCCGCGGTCGGCCACGCGCTGCTGATCGTGCTGGCGGTCTACGTCGCCGGGTCGCTGCTGGCCTGGCTCCAGGGCCTGCTGGTCAACAGCATCGTGCAGCGCAGCGTGCGCCGGATGCGCTCGGACGTCGAGGACAAGGTGAACAGCCTGCCGCTGTCCTACTTCGACCGGCAGCCGCGCGGCGAGCTGCTCAGCCGCGTCACCAACGACATCGACAACGTCGCCCAGACGCTCCAGCAGACGATGAGCCAGCTGCTCACCTCGCTGATGACGGTCTTCGCCGTGCTGGCGATGATGTTCTGGATCAGCCCGCTGCTGGCGATGATCGCGCTCGTCACCATCCCGCTCGCGGCCGTGCTGACCGGGCGGATCATGAAGCGCTCGCAGACGCAGTTCATCCAGCAGTGGCGCCAGACCGGCAGGATCAACGCCCACGTCGAGGAGTCCATCTCCGGGCACGCGCTGGTCTCGGTCTTCGGCCGCCGCGCGGAGGTCGAGCGCGAGTTCGCCGAGCAGAACGAGGGCCTCTACGAGTCGTCGTGGCGCGCCCAGTTCGTCAGCGGCCTGATCATGCCGCTGATGATGCTGGTCGGGAACATCAACTACGTGCTGATCGCCGTCGTCGGCGGTCTGCGGGTCACCTCGGGCGCGCTGAGCATCGGCGAGGTCCAGGCGTTCATCCAGTACTCCCGCCAGTTCACCCAGCCGCTGACGCAGCTCGCGTCGATGATCAACCTGCTCCAGTCGGGCGTGGCCTCGGCCGAGCGCGTCTTCGAGCTGCTCGACGCCGAGGAGCAGGTGCCGGACCGGCAGGCCGTCGAGCCGATCGGGGAGACCCGCGGTGAGGTGGCGTTCGAGGGCGTCTCGTTCTCCTACCGCGACGACGAGCCCCTGATCACCGACCTCTCCCTGGTCGCGCGGCCCGGGCAGACGGTCGCCATCGTCGGCCCGACCGGTGCCGGCAAGACCACCCTGGTCAACCTGATCATGCGCTTCTACGAGCTCGACGCGGGCCGGATCACGCTCGACGGCGTCGACGTCACCGCGATGAGCCGCGCCGAGCTGCGCGGCCGGATCGGGATGGTGCTGCAGGACACCTGGCTGTTCGAGGGCACCATCGGCGACAACATCCGCTACGGGCGTCCCGACGCGACGGAGGAGGAGGTGCTCGCGGCCGCGCGGGCGACGTACGTCGACCGGTTCGTGCACTCGCTGCCCGACGGCTACGACACGGTCGTCGACGACGAGGGCTCCAACCTGTCGGCCGGCGAGCGCCAGCTGATCACCATCGCGCGGGCCTTCCTGGCCCAGCCGGCGCTGCTCATCCTGGACGAGGCGACCTCCTCGGTCGACACCCGCACCGAGGTGCTGGTGCAGCACGCGATGGCGGCGCTGCGCCGGGACCGGACCTCGTTCGTGATCGCGCACCGGCTCTCCACCATCCGCGATGCCGACCTGATCCTGGTGATGGAGGACGGCCGGATCGTGGAGCAGGGGAGCCACGCGGAGCTGCTGGCCGCCGACGGGGCGTTCTCGAGGCTGCACGCCGCGCAGTTCGCGGCGGCGGTGGCCTGAGAATTCCGTTGTCGTCACTTGTGCCTCCGACCTACCGTGGGGGGACACGGGAAAGGAGGTGATCCGAGGAATGAATTCTGATCGGACGCGTGAGGTGGCTGCTCGCTAGCAGCCCCCAGCAGTGCTGAGGAGGGGTGGAGCCACCCCTCGCGCTGTTGGCGAATCTCCAGCAGCCACCCGACCCGCAGGCGAACCGGGAGACGTCCCCCGGTGCGGTCCGCACGGACCACGCCTGCGGGTCGTCCTTTTCCCGCGATGGCGTGGGTCGTGTGCCTGAGAACCCTTCAGCCCGATGTCTGAGGCACACGACACCGACCCGGCGCCGCAGCTCGCGCTTGGCGCGCCAAGACCGTTGCGTTTGGCAACCATTCCCATTATGGTTGCCGTTCACAACCATCTCCGGGCGATCCTCGGAGCGCAGCAACGCAGCACCACAGAAGAGAAGAAGGAGCGCATGACCGCCGCGGTCGAAGAAACCACCCCGATGTCGCACCGGGAGATCCTGGAGGCCCTGACCGGGCTCCTCCTCGGGATGTTCGTCGCGATGCTCTCCAGCACCGTGGTCAGCAACGCGCTGCCGCGGATCGTGACCGACCTCGAGGGCAGCCAGACCGGCTACACCTGGGTCGTCGTCGCCACGCTGCTGACGATGACCGCGACCACCCCGATCTGGGGCAAGCTCGCCGACCTGTTCAGCAAGAAGGCGCTCGTCCAGGCCGCGCTGGTGATCTTCTCCATCGGCTCGCTGGCCGCCGGCCTCGCCCCCAACATGGAGTTCCTGATCGGCGCCCGGGCCGTCCAGGGCCTCGGCGTGGGCGGCATGACCGCGCTGGTCCAGGTGGTCATCGCCTCGATGGTGCCGCCGCGCGAGCGCGGCCGGTACTCCGGCTACATCGGCGCCGTCTTCGCCGCCGCCACCGTCAGCGGCCCCCTGCTCGGCGGCCTGATCGTGGACAGCTTCATGGGCTGGCGGGGTTGCTTCTTCCTGGCCATCCCGCTCGCGGCCGCCGCGTTCGTGGTGCTGCAGCGGACGCTGCACCTGCCGGTGATCAAGCGCGAGGTGAAGATCGACTACCTCGGCGCCACGCTGATCATGGCCGGCGTCAGCTGCCTGCTGGTCTGGGTCAGCCTCGCCGGCAACCACTTCGACTGGGTGTCGACCACCTCCGGCCTGCTGGTCGGCGGCGGCCTCGTGCTGATCGCCGCCGCGATCTGGGTCGAGGCGCGCGTCGCCGCCGAGCCGGTGATCCCGCTGCGCCTCTTCCGGGACCGCACCACGACCCTGGCCACCGCCGCGTCGGCGACGGTCGGCGTCGCGATGTTCGCCTCGACCGTCTACCTCAGCCAGTACTTCCAGCTCGCCCGGGGGATGACCCCCACCGAGGCCGGCCTGATGTCGGTGGCGATGGTCGGCGGACTGCTCGTCTCGAGCATCCTCAGCGGCCGCATCATCACCCGCACCGGCTACTGGAAGCGGTGGCTGATCGGCGGCACCGGCACGGCCGTGGTCGGCCTCGCGCTGCTGGGCACCATCGACGCCGAGACGCCGCTGGTCGTCGTCGGCCTCTACATGGCCTGCGTCGGCGCCGGCATCGGCGCCTCGATGCAGAACCTGGTCCTCGCGGTGCAGAACAACACCGCCCCCGCCGACCTCGGCGCGGCCAGCTCCGTCGTCGCGTTCTTCCGCTCCATCGGCGGGTCGGTCGGCGTCTCCGCCCTCGGTGCCGTGCTCGCGCACCAGGTCACCGACAGCGTCCGCGAGGGCGTGGTCGCCCTGGCCGAGGCCGGGAAGATCGCCCCGGCCGAGCTGGCCGCGATGCAGCACTCCACGGGCGACATCCCGGACCTGGCCGACCTGCCGGCGCCGATCCGCGCCGTCTACGAGGCCTCGTTCGGCGACGCCATCGGCCACATCTTCACCGTGGCGATGCCGTTCGCGATCCTCGCCTTCGTCTGCGTGCTCTTCATCAAGGAGGTGCCGCTGCGCACCACGATGGGGCCGACCCTGCCCGAGTCCGAGATCGAGGCCGGTATGGTCGCCACCGGCGAGCCCGCCGACTGGCCGGCGTTCGCCGACGACGTGGAGCCGGCCGCCGCCGCGGCGGGCCAGGGCTCCGACCGCACCGCCCCGGAGGTACGCCGTGACTGACTCCCGCCGTGAGGGCCTGATGACCGCCCTCGAGGCGGAGGTCGGCGTGCTGCTGCGGCGCGCCCGCCGGGTGATCGCCGAGCGGTCCCGCGAGATCCACCCCGACCTGCCCGGGCCCGCCTTCCTGATGCTCGGCTACGTCCGCGAGCACGGTCCGGTCCGCGCCTCGGCCGTCGGCTGCGCGTTCCACCTCGACAAGGCGACCATCAGCCGCCAGGTTCAGCAGCTGGTCGAGCTCGGGCTGGTGGACCGGCGCCCGGATCCCGACGACGGCCGGGCCACGCTGCTCACCATCACCGCGGAGGCGGACCGCCGGCTGCGCGCGGTCAACGACGATCGTCGCAAGCGCCTGGACGAGCGTCTGGACGAGTGGTCCGACGCCGACCTGGCCGACTTCGTCGACCGGCTCGGCCGCTACAACGCGCTGCTGTCGCCCGACGACGAGGCCTGAGCGCCGGGCGTCTCGGCGGGCCCGACGGGCCGGGCCGGCTCGACCGGCCGGCGGCGGCTCAGCGCAGCCAGACCGCGGTGTTCGGCGGCAGGGACGGCCCGACCGGTCCGCTGCTGATCAGCACCTCGCCGGCCGGCAGCCGCACCGACCTCTTCCCGGCGTTGAGCAGCACCCGCAGGTCGCCGCGGCGCACCTCCAGCACGTTCCCGCGGGTGGTCGCGACGGCGTCGTCGGTCGCCCCGGTCAGGTGCTCGCGCCGCGCCGCCAGCGCCCGCCGGTAGAACGA
The DNA here is from genome assembly GCF_040191335.1 of Nocardioides sp. YIM 152588. Classification (NCBI taxonomy): domain Bacteria; kingdom Bacillati; phylum Actinomycetota; class Actinomycetes; order Propionibacteriales; family Nocardioidaceae; genus Nocardioides; species Nocardioides sp. YIM 152588. The sequence goes on from NZ_JBEGDJ010000007.1 coordinate 98,418, forward strand.
CAGCGTCGAGTCCGGGTCGGCCGACTGGGCGGTCACGGTGAGGTCGGCCCAGTCGTCGGGCTGCGGGATCCACGGCTGACCGCTGCCCCCGAAGCCGTACGGCGGCGCGGCGCCGGACCAGGGCATCGGCACCCGGCAGCCGTCCCGGCCGGGCTCGCCGGTCCGGAACCAGGACGGGTCCTGCCGCGCCTCGGGCGGCACGTCGACCTGCTCCAGGCCGAGCTCCTCGCCCTGGTAGAGGTACGCCGAGCCGGGCAGGGCGAGCATGGTCAGCGTCGCGGCGCGGCCGCGGGCGAGGCCGACCTCGCCGCCGCCGTACCGGGTCGGGTGGCGCTCCACGTCGTGGTTGGACAGCACCCAGGTGGGCGCGGCGTCGGCCGCGGCGACGGCCTCCAGCGAGCCGTTCACCACCTGCGCGAACTCCTCGGCCGACCACGGGGTGCCGAGCCAGCCGAAGTTGAACGCCTGGTGCAGCTCGTCGGGGCGGATGAAGAGCGCCATCGACTCCGCGGTCTGCGTCCAGGCCTCGGCCACGGCCATCCGCTCGCCCGGGTAGGAGTCGAGCACCCGCCGCCAGCGGCGGTAGACCTCGTGCACCTCGGGCTGGTCCCACATCGGCTCGTCGCGCAGGGTGCGCTCGACCATCGACTTCTTCTCCGCGGGCGCCTCGTCCTCCGGTGGCTGCGGTGCGGCCGGAGCGTCGTCCACGGTGGCGACCGGCGTCGGGGTCGGCGGCGGCTCGGGCCGCTCCTGGTCGCGCAGCGACTCCTCCTTGTACATGCCGTGCGCGACGTCGACGCGGAACCCGTCCACGCCGCGGTCCAGCCAGCAGCGCAGCACGTCCTCGAACATGTCGCCGACCTCGGGGTTGCGCCAGTCGAGGTCGGGCTGGGAGGAGTCGAACAGGTGCAGGTACCACTGGCCGGGGGAGCCGTCGGCCTCCGCCACGCGCGTCCACGCCGGGCCGCCGAAGATCGACTCCCAGTTGTTCGGCGGCTCGTCGCCGTCCGGCCCCTTGCCGTCGCGGAACAGGTAACGCGCCCGCTCCGGCGAGCCCGGGGGAGCGGCCAGCGCCGCCTGGAACCACGCGTGCGCCGACGAGGTGTGGTTGGGCACCAGGTCGACGATCACCCGCAGCCCGAGCTCGTGGGCGCGGGCCAGCATCGCGTCGAAGTCGGCGAGGTCGCCGAAGAGCGGGTCGACGTCGGTGTAGTCGGCGACGTCGTACCCGTGGTCGGCCTGGGGTGAGGTGTAGAACGGCGTGATCCACAGCGCGTCCACGCCGAGGTCGGCCAGGTGCGGCAGGCGGTGGGTGATGCCCGGCAGGTCCCCGACGCCGTCGCCGCCCTCGCCGCCCGCCTCTGCCGGCGCGGGGTGGCAGTCGGCGAAGCTCCGGACGTAGACCTGGTAGACGACCGCGTCGCGCCACCAGGGCGCGCGGGGGCTGGAGGTGGTCATCTGAACTCCTGGGGGTCGATCGTGATCCACACGTGCTCCGCGGTGGCGACCACCTCGTCGCCCGGCCCGTACAGGGTGGCAGCCGTGTGCAACTTCCGGCCGTCGACCTCGCGCTGCTCGCCCACCACGACGTACCGCTCGCGGGTGGAGGGGAGCCGGTGGACGACCGCCGTCATCGTGCCCAGCACCGCCGGCCGCTCGAGGAGGTCGGTGGACCAGCCGCCGGGGCAGTCCAGCGCGGCCCAGGCGATCGGCAGCGTGGACTGGTACGGCGTCCAGGTGGCCGCCACCACCGGGGTGCCCGCGGCGCTGGTGGCCGCCCCCGGGAAGATCCGCAGCCCGTCGTCCGGGCGGCGCTGCGGCCCGCACACGAAGCACGTGGGGAACGGGTGCGACCGGAAGCCCAGGTAGCGGGCCTCGGCGTCCGCGGCGGCCAGCAGGTCGACCGGCGCCACCGGGGTCAGGTCGCGCTCGGTGACGACGGCCTCGGCGACCGTGCGGCCCTGGTCGGAGAGGACCATCCGCGGGCCGGCGCCGTCGCCGGACTGCAGCGCGAGCGGACGGTCGAGGGGCGGCGGCAGCTTCAGGCGCACCGTCACCGGGAGGTCGTCGGCGACCCCGGGCAGGGCCTCCGCGACCGATCCGGCGGTCCAGCCGCCGTTCCCGGAGCGTGGGGGACCGTGGAAGCGTCGGGGGATGACCAGGTTCGTCACGCGGACCACTCTCTCATCGCGGGAAAGTCTGCGCCGTCGGATCGTTTTTTGACCCATTCCAATGACAGAATGTCCCCCGTGAGCGACCTGATCGACACCACTGAGATGTACCTCCGCACGATCTACGAGCTGATCGAGGAGGGCATCGTCCCGCTGCGCGCCCGGATCGCCGAGCGCCTGCACCAGAGCGGACCCACCGTCTCCCAGACGGTGGCCCGGATGGAGCGCGACGGCCTGCTCACCGTCGAGGGCGACCGTCACCTCGAGCTGACCGAGGAGGGCCACCGCCTGGCGACCCGCGTGATGCGCAAGCACCGCCTCGCCGAGCGCCTGCTCACCGACGTGATCGGCCTCGACTGGGAGCTGGTCCACGAGGAGGCGTGCCGCTGGGAGCACGTCATCTCCGAGACCGTCGAGCGCCGGCTGATCGAGCTGCTCGGCCAGCCCACCGAGTCCCCCTACGGCAACCCGATCCCCGGCCTCGCCGAGCTCGGCCAGGAGAAGGTCGCCGAGGACTTCATGAGCGACGTCGAGCCGCTCTCCAAGGCCGCCGGCCCCGACTCCGCCCGCGCACTGGTGCGCCGCATCTCCGAGGAGATGCAGAAGGACGAGGTCCTGATGAGCGCGATGCGGCGGGTCGGCGCGCTGCCGGACCAGACCGTCACCATCCAGGCGACCTCCGACGGCGTGCTGGTCGGCGCGGGCGGCGAGACCGCCGAGATCTTCCACGAGGCCGCGGACCACATCTTCGTCAAGCGTTTGTAGGCCGAGTCGGCACAAACTGACAGGTCAGGCGCGCGAGTCGGCAGAAACTTTCTGCCGGCTCGGCGCATTTTCGGTCAGTTGGTGCCGGCTCGCGCGGATCGACGGCGGGCGGCGAGCGCCGTGAGCCACTCGCTGGTCCCCGCCTCGACCTTGTACGTCGCCAGGTCGTCGCCCCGGGTCACGCCGCGGTTGACGATCACCACCGGCACGCCGAGCCGGGCCGCGCGGCGCACGAACCGCAGCCCGCTCATCACGGTCAGGCTCGACCCCGCGACCAGCAGCGCGCCGCCGGAGCCGGCCAGCGCGTCGACCGCCGCGTAGCAGCGGGCGACCCGGTCCTTGGGCACGTTCTCGCCGAAGAAGACGACGTCCGGCTTCAGCGGGCCGGCGCAGTCCGTGCAGTCCGGCACCACGAAGGTCGCGGTCTCCTCCAGGTCCACGTCGCCGTCGGGTCGCACCGCGACCGCGGCGTGCCGCTCGGCCCAGCCCGGGTTCGCGTCCTCCAGCCGCTCCTGCAGGGACCGGCGCGACGTCGTACCGCGGCAGTCGAGGCAGACGACCTCCGCGATCCGGCCGTGCAGCGCGACCAGCCGCGGGGTGCCGGCGGCCTCGTGCAGGCCGTCGACGTTCTGGGTGATCACCAGGTCGGCGCCGATCGCGGCGACGGCGCGGTGGCCGGGGTTCGGGTCGGCCCGCCGCATGCGGGACCAGCCGAGGTGGCTGCGGGCCCAGTACCGCTGCCGGGCGGCCGGGCCGGAGACGAACTCCCCGTAGGTCATCGGCATCCGCACCGGGGCGCCGGGGCCGCGGTAGTCGGGGATGCCGGAGTCGGTCGAGAGCCCGGCGCCGGTCAGCACCACCAGCGGCCGGCCGGCGAGCAGGTCCAGCGCGCCGTCGAGCGTGGGCGCGGAGGTCACGCCCCCAGGGTACGCAGGCCCCGGCGGCCGGCCCGCGGGCTCAGTCCCGGATCAGCGGGACGAAGACGTAGTGGCCGAACCGCTCGATCCGCGGCTCGTCCTCGGTGCGGGTGACCCGCAGCATCTCGCCGGCCACCGGCGCCACCAGCACGCCGCCGACCGCCAGCTGGTCGACCAGCGCCGTCGGCAGCTCGGTCGCGGCGGCGGAGACGAGGACCCGGTCGTACGGTGCGCCCTCGGGGATCCCGAGCACGCCGCGGCGCGCCTCGTGCACGCTCGCCTGCGGGTAGCGGTCGCCGAGGCTCGCCCGCGCCGCGACGACCAGGGCCGGGATCCGCTCCACGCCCCGCACCTCGCCGTCCGGGCCGACCAGGTGCGCCAGCAGGCCGGTGGTCCAGCCGGAGCCGGAGCCGACGTCGAGCACCCGGTGGCCGGGCCGTGCGTCGAGGAGCTCCAGCATGTCCCGCACGGTGCTGGGCTGGGAGTTGGTGACGTGGTGGCCGATCTCCAGCGGTCGGTCGTCGTCGGCGTACGGCTGCTGGCGCGCGGGCAGGAAGTCGCGGCGGGCGACCGCGAGGAACGCCTCCGCGACCCGCTGGGTGCGCCCCGGCCGCCGCACGCCGCCTCAGCCGTAGCGCAGGCGGGCCCGCTCGCGGGCCTTCGCCGCCTCGACCTCGCGGTCCTTCGGAGGAGCCGTCGTCACCAGGTCGTCGAGCAGGTGCTGGGTGGCGTGGGCGATCTCGGCCACGGCCCGGTCGAAGGCCTCCTGGTTCGCCTGGGACGGCTTCGTGGTCCCGCTGACCTTGCGCACGAACTGCAGGGCCGCTGCCTGGACCTCGGTCGAGGTGGCCGGCGGCTCGAAGTTGTGGAGCGTCCTGATGTTCCGGCACATGGTGCGAGCCTACGTCGGCACCGCACCCGCGAGTCGGCAGAAACTTTCTGCCGACTCGCGTGTCAGGCGAGGTCGAGGAACCGGACGTCCTCGCCGGTCACCAGCACGACCCGGCCGCCGCCCACCGGCACGGCGCGCACCAGGCGCACGTCGGCGCCGCGCTCGACCAGCGTGGTCTCGGGGTGCAGGCCGCCCTCGGCCAGCCGCATCACCACCAGCAGCCCGACCCGCGTGCGCCGGTAGCGCTCGACGACGGTGATCGCCGTGCGGTGCTCGGGGACCCACGTGAAGGCCCGCGGGTCCGTCCCGGCGAGGGCGTTGGTGGACCGACCGAGGTGGGCGACGTCCACGCGCTGCGGCCGGGTCAGGTCGTCGACGTCGAACAGGCCGACCTGCGCGCCCCAGCCGCGGTCCGGCCCCGGACCCTCGCCGACGCCGATCATCCGGTCGGGTCCGAGCGGGTGCAGGTAGGAGGAGAAGCCGGGGATCTTCAGCGCCCCCAGCAGCCGCGGCGCGGCGACGTCGGAGAGGTCGATGGCGTAGAGGGGGTCGATCCGTCGGAACGTGACCAGGAGGGCGAGGTCGTCGGACCAGCGCACCGCCGTGATCTCCTCGCCGACGCCGAGCCGTTTCAGCCGGCCGACCTCGACCAGGCGCCCGCCCGAGGGGCGGAGGGTGACGATCGAGCTGAAGTCGCCCGTGTCGGCGGTGGCACCGACGGCCACCCGCAGCACGCCGCCGGCCTCGTCCAACGACCACCGGTCGCGGATCTCGCCCTCGACCTCCCCGGAGGCGACGTGGGTCGCGCGGGTGCCGTCGAGGTCGAACGCGAGGAGCCGGCTGGTGCCGTCGGTGACGGCCGGTCGCGACGCCCGGCCGCAGACGGGGCAGGGGTCCCACCCGCCCCAGCCGGGGGTCGCGGCGAGGTAGAGGTGGTCGGCCGACTCGTACGCCGTGTCGAACGCGCCGGCCACGCCGATCGCCTCGACGCCGGTCGGCTCGGCCGCGTCGAAGCCCACCACCGCGACCGTGCCGAGGCCGACCTCGGCCGGGGCGAGCGCGACGTCGGCACAGTCCAGCAGCGCCGAGCCCGTGGTCGTGTCCTGCGGGAGCCAGTCGTCCAGCGTGCTCCGCTCGACCAGGCGTCGGTTGGCCGCCAGGGCCGCCCGCCGGCCGAACCCGGGGCGCGGGTGCCGGAAGGCCAGGTCGGGGAGCCCGGCGGAGAGCACCAGCCGGATCGCGTCGCCGTGCTGGCGCGCGGAGAGCACCTCGGCGTCGTAGGTGGTCACCGCGGTGGTCTCCGGGTGGGCGGGGTCGGCGAGGTCGACCGTGGCCACCCGGGTGCCGACCCCGGGCCGCGCGGCGACCCGGTCGCGGCCCACCACGACCACGGTGTCCCCGGCCAGCAGCAGCTCGGGCTCGGCGAAGCCGGTCAGCCGCAGCGCACCGATCTCCGGCGCGGCGCCGCTCGGGTCGCCCGACCCGCCGACGTCGTGGACGACCAGCTCGCCGCCGCGCACCCGGACCAGCACCTCCCCGTCGGTCTTCACCGTGTCCGGCTCGTCGACGCCGGCCTCCTGCACGTTCGTCCCGGTCTCGCTGCTGACCTGGCGCTTCGTGGCCACGTCGCCGGCCACGCCGGCAGCACGGAAGCCGGCGTCGCCGAGCTCGAGGGGCACGGCGTACAGCGGCCAGCCCTGCCAGCCCCACGCCGTGACCCGCTCCAGCCCGCGGGCGACGTAGTCGGCGAGCAGCTCGTCGCAGGAGCCGGCGGCCGCGAGGTCGGCCGCGAAGGCCACGGGCGACGGCGACGGCTCCGCGCGGACGTCCCCGTGCCCGGTCGCGGCGCCGTCACCCCCGCCGCCGCCCGCCCACCAGCCGGCGAGGAAGGTCGTCCCCACGACGGCCGGCACGGCCAGGGTGAGCAGCAGGCGCCGTACGGGTCCGTCGTGGCGGGCCATGGTGGTGGCTCCTCGGTTCCCCTCCGCGGCCGGTGGCCCCGGGGCCGGTCGTTCCGGCCGCCCCTGGGACGCGGGGATGGACACCGAGGTTCCCTCACCGCCGCGGGCCTGCCACGATGCACGCCATGCCTTCCGTGCCCCGCTCCGACCGCACGTACGACGTCGTCCTCCTCGGCGCCACCGGGTTCACCGGCGGCCTCGTCGCCGAGTACCTGGCCGCCCACGCCCCCGACGGGCTGCGCTGGGCGCTGGCCGGGCGGAACCGGGACAAGCTCGAGCGGGTCCGCGAGCGCCTGGACGCGCACGCCCCCGACCGGGGCCTGGCCGACCTGCCGCTGGTCCTGGTCGACTCCGCGGACCCGGCCGGGCTCGCGGACCTGGCCGCCGCCACGCGGGTCGTCGCGACGACGGTCGGCCCCTACCAGCAGCACGGCGCGCCGCTGGTCGAGGCCTGCGCGGTGGCGGGCACCGACTACGTCGACCTGACCGGCGAGCCGGAGTTCGTCGACCGGATGTACGTGGAGCACCACGAGACGGCCGTGGCCAGCGGAGCGCGGATCGTGCACGCCTGCGGCTTCGACTCGATCCCGCACGACCTCGGCGCCTACTTCACCGTGCGGGCGCTGGCCGACGCGTGCGGCGGCAAGATCACCGAACCCGTCCGGATGGAGGGCGTGGTCCGGGCCGGTGCCGCGTTCTCCGGCGGCACCTTCCACTCCGCGATCGGGGCCTTCTCCCGGGCGCGGCAGATGAAGGAGGCGCACGCCGCCCGGCGCCGGGCCGAGCCGCGGCCCGAGGGCCGCCGGAGCAAGGCGGTCGGCGGCAAGCCGCACCGGGACTCCGACCTCGGCTACTGGCTGCTGCCGATGCCGACCATCGACCCGTTCGTGGTCGCCCGCAGCGGCGCGGCGCTGGACGCCTACGGCCCCGACTTCCGCTACTCCCACTACGCCGGCACCAAGACCCTCCGGTACGCCGTCGGCGGGGCCGCCGGGGTCGGGCTGCTCGCCCTCGGTGCGCAGGTCCCGCCGGTGCGGGCGTTCCTGCTGGACCGGATCCCGCAGGGGGAGGGGCCGAGCGAGTCGCGGCGGGAGCGGTCCTGGTTCACCGTCGACTTCGTGGCCGAGACGGTGCCGTCGGTCGGGACGCCGGTCCGGGTGCACACCCGGGTCTCCGGCGGCGACCCCGGCTACACCGAGACCGCGAAGATGCTCGCCGAGTCGGCGCTCTGCCTGGCCCTGGACGAGCTCCCGGAGACCGCCGGCCAGGTCACCACCGCGACCGCCATGGGCGACGCGCTGCTGGCCCGGCTGCAGGCGGCGGGAATGGTGTTCGAGGAGCGCTGAGCCCGGGTCCTCCTGGCCTCTTCCGCGGCCGAGGGGGGTAGTCCCTGACGGGGGTAGTCCCTGACGAAAAGCACCCGAGATCGGCGTCGTGGGGTGCTTTTCGTCAGGGACTACCCGCCCTCACGGGCGCGGGTCAGGAGGTCGAAAGGTCAGGACCTCAGGACTTCAGGACGGCCTGGCGGCGGTCGACCAGCTGCGCGATCTCCAGCACGGCCGTCTCGACCGGGTCGTCGGCGCGCGCCCAGGCGGCGGAGTCGCGTGCGGGGACGTCCGTGACCCCACGCTCCGCCAGCTCCTCGGCCAGGGAGTCGTAGGCGGTCTCGGCGGCGCTGAGCAGCTCGGCGTCGGTCGGCTGCTCGTCGGTCGAGGAGGCCTTGGGGGTGGTCGGCAGGTCCTCGAGGGAGCCGATCACCCGGACGCCGCTCCGCTCGACGGCGTCGCGCACGACGCCGTTCCAGTCGGCCGCGAGCTGGGCGGCGGCGGGGAGCAGCGGGATGCGGCGCTCGTCGAGCTCGGCGAGGGCGGCGATCATCCGCGGCGGCATGTTCAGCCGGCCGCCGATCCGGCCGCCGCTGAGCTTCGGACCGACGTGGGCGGTGACCCGGCGGGTGAGCTCGGCCGACGGGTAGCCGACCGACGGGTTGCTCTTGTCGCCGCGGTCGACACCGAGGGCGGGGTCCATGCCCACGGCCTCGGAGAAGCGGCGCCACAGCGCCAGCGGGTCGGTGCGCTCGCGGGGGACGGTGACGACCGTGACGCGGTCGGCGCCGAGCGCCCCGCACCACGCGTCGAGCATCCGCGGGATGTCCTGGGTGCGCCGGAAGCTGCGCGCCGGCTTGCTGTCGGCCTCGCCGGTCTCGAGGGACTCGGCGATCCGGCGCACGAACCGCGGCCACGGCACGGTGCCGCCGGCGCGGCACCGGGTCTGCCAGAAGGCCGGCAGGGTGCTGGAGGTGTCGCGGAGCGTGATCACGGCGCGCACCCGGCCGTCGAGGTCCTTGGCCATCTCCCGGACCTGCTCGGCGTCGAGGAAGCTGATGAACTCCATCGAGTACAGCGATCCGGCGCCCTGGTGCTGCAGCATCTCCGCACGCAGCGACTCCCAGACGGCGGTGTCGCGGGGCCTGGCGGCCTTGCCCTCGGTCCGGCTCACGAACTGCCGCAGGCCGGTGACCTGCTCGACCCACTTCGCGCCCGGGAACAGCAGGCCCGCCTCGGCGAGGCGGTCCTTGTTGGCGATGAGCATGCCCTGGATGAAGGTGGTGCCGGTCTTCATCGCACCGATGTGGAGCCAGATCGGCGATCCGTCCGACGCGGCGTCGGTGTGCTCCAGGTCCGGCTGCTCCAACTGCATGGCGCGATCCTACAATCCCGGGACCTTCGGCCCGACCCCAGGACGAGGAGGGCCGAAAGGTCCCCGACGGGGTGCGTTCAGACCGGGAAGATCGGCAGCGAGCGGCGCTCCACGAACGCGAACCCGGCGCCCGCGCTGAACCGGGTGACCGCGACCGAGCCGTCCTCGGGGGCGGCCTCCTCGCGTCGTACGACCTCGAGCCGCCACCCGTCCGTGCCGTCGGTCAGCGGCGCCACCTCGACGTCGAGGTGGGGGTCGAGGCCGCGCACGATCGCCTGCAGCGGTCCGGTGTGCGCGGGGTCGACCAGCCAGATCCAGGCGCGGTCCTCGTCGGCGGGGCCGCGCCGCACCTCCACGCCGGTGCCGTCCGGGGCGGCGGCGACGTACGCGGCGGGGTTGAGCAGCGGGTGCAGCGACAGCAGGCGCACGGCGCCCTCCTCGGTGCGCGGGATGCGCAGGACGCGGGCCAGGCGCTCCGCGGCGATCCCGGCGAGGCCGGTCAGCTGCTTGCGGCGGATCCCGAGGGTCTGCTCCTCGGCGGCCGCCCGCTTGCCCACCGCCAGCGCGTAGGACTGGTCGAGCAGGTGCATCTGGAGGCACACCTCGTCGGCCATCCGGGTCAGCGCGGACGCGGAGAACGAGGCGAAGTCGAGGTCGGAGACGAGCGGGCCGGCGTAGTCGGAGGCGCCCTCGTCGGCCGGGTCGATCGGCGCGAGGTCGAGGGTCGCGGCGCGGCTGGCCCCGATGGTGGCGAGCGCGGGGTGGTCCTCGGCGGCCGGGTAGGAGTCGTCGATGATCACGGTCCACGCGCAGTGGGGGTGCCGGTCGGCGGGGGTCCGCGGCGGGCGGTGGATCGGGCGGATCTGGGCGCGCGGGTTGGAGGCCACGGCCGTGGCGTCGAACGTCGGGTCCTCGATGTCGTGGCACATCGAGCGGACGTAGTCCTCGCCCATCGGCTCCACGTCGAGCAGCGCGCCGCAGTGGTCGAGGTGGAACTCGCCGTGGTGCGGGTCGTGGACGGTGTAGCGGAAGTCCATGAACTGCGGCGGCGCCCCGATGTCGAGCTGGAGGCCCTTGAAGATCGTGACGACGTCGCCCCGGCCGGGCTCGGCGGGCTCGTAGCCCAGCGCCCGCTGCATCCGCCGGGTGTAGATCGGGGACGACGCGGCCCACTCCTCGATGGCGATCTGCGCCATCTCGTCGCGGCCGAAGGCGGAGATGCACCAGGCCATCCCGGAGCGGTCGATCAGCTGCCCGATCAGCAGCAGCTCCGGTACGACGGCGGCCAGCTCGTCGCGGGTGAGGTCGGCGTACCGGCTCCGCGTGTGCGCCTCGCCCGGTGAGGCCGTCGCCGGCTCCGTCGCCGATGTCGTCTCGGTCATCGAATCTCCTCGTCAACGCTTGCCAGATCGCTGGAACGAGTTCTAGTTTAGACACGTGTCCAGTCAGGTGACCAGCCCCGATCCCGCCGCTTCGGCCCGGCAGACCGCGCCCCGGCAGCAGCTCAAGCCGCGCCAGGCGGAGACCGTCCAGCGGCTGCTCGAGGCCGGGATGGCACAGCTCGCCGAGGTCGGGGCCGAGGCGCTGACCGTCCGGCAGGTGGCCGTGCGGGCGGGGGTCTCCCCGGCGACCGCCTACACCTACTTCTCCTCCAAGGGCCACCTGGTCGCCGAGATCTTCTGGCAGCGCCTCGTCGCGCACGTCGATGACGAGCAGCACGCCGACGGCGACGCGGTGGCCCGCGTGCAGGCGGTGACGCGGTCCCTGACCCAGATGCTCGAGGGCGCGCCGGCCCTGGCGGCCGGCGCCACCGTGGCGCTGCTGGGCGGCGACCCGGACGTGGACCGGCTCCGGCTGCGGATCGGGGCGCTCTTCGTGGAGCTCTTCGAGGAGGCGCTCGGCGACGACCTCACGCCGGGGCGCGTCGAGGCCTTGGTGCTGGCGTTCTCCGGCGCCCTCCTCCAGGCCGGCATGGGCCTGATCACCTACGCCGACCTCGGCGACCGCCTGGACTCGGTGGTCGCCGCGATCCTGGAAGGAACGACCCGATGAGCCCGATGAGCCCGACGACGACCGGTGTCGCCGACGCGCTGCGCTTCGACCCGTACGACTACGACTTCCACGAGGACCCGTACCCGCTCTACCGGCGCCTGCGCGAGGAGGAGCCGGTGCACCACGCGCCGGCCGACGACCTGTGGGTGATCGCCCGGCACGCCGACGTCTTCGCGGTGCTCCGCGACGACGTGACCTTCTCCAACCGGATGGGCGTCTCGCTGGACGCCAGCGCGTGGAGCCCGGAGGCCCACCGGGTGATGTCGTTCCTCGCCCTCGACGGCGCCGAGCAGACGCGGATCCGCAAGCTCGTCTCCGCCGCCTTCACCCCGCGCCGGGTCCGCGAGCTGACCCCGCAGATCCAGGCGCTCACCGACACGTACCTGGCTGCCACCCTCGCGGCGAACGACCGCGACGGCGAGGCCGACTGGATCGCCGAGTTCGCCGGCAAGCTCCCGATGGACGTGATCTCCGAGATGATGGGCGTGCCGGAGGCCGACCGCGACGAGGTACGCCGACTGGCCGACCTGCTGGTGCACCGCGAGGCCGGCGTCCGCGACGTCCCGCCCGCCGGCATGGAGGCGGCGGTCGCCCTCTTCACGTACCTGAGCGAGATGGTCTCCCGGCGCCGCAGGACCGCCGGCGACGACCTGACCTCCGCGCTCGTGCGGGCCGAGGTCGACGGCGACCACCTCAAGGACCACGAGGTGATCGCCTTCCTGCTGCTCATGATCGTCGCGGGCAACGAGACCACCACCAAGCTGCTCGGCAACGCGCTGTTCCACCTCTCGGCCAGCCCCGAGCAGCGGGCGCAGGTGCTGGCGGCGCCGGAGGCCCCGTCCACCCTGGTGGTGCCGTGGATCGAGGAGACGCTGCGCCACGACACCTCCAGCCAGATGCTGGCCCGCTACGTCGTCACCGACACCGAGGTCGCCGGCGTGGCGATCCCGGCCGGCGCGAAGGCCCTCGTACTGCTGGGCAGCGCGAACCGCGACGAGCGCGTCTTCACCGACCCGACTGTCTTCGACATCCACCGGCCGAAGGCCGAGCTCAGCGAGATCCTCAGCTTCGGCACCGGCCGCCACTTCTGCCTGGGCGCCAACCTGGCCCGCTTGGAGGCCCGCGTCGTGCTCGAGGAGCTGGTGCGCCGGGTCGGGCACTTCGAGGTGCACGCCGACCGAGCGGTCCGGGTGCACTCCACCAGCGTGCGCGGCTTCGCCTCGCTGCCCGTCACCTTCACGGAGAGGACGGCCTGATGGGTCGCTACGACCACCCCGAGCGCCGCCCCGCGGTCGTCGCCGGTGCCTCCTCCGGCATCGGCGCCGAGACCGCCCGGTCCCTCGCCGCCGCCGGCCACCCGGTCGCGCTCGGCGCCCGCCGGGTGGACCGGCTCGAGGAGCTCGCCGCGGCGATCCGCGCCGACGGCCACGAGGCCGTGGCCCACCCGCTCGACGTCGCCGATTCCGACAGCGTCGCCGACTTCGCCGCCAAGGTCGCCGCCGACCTGGGCGAGGTGGAGGTCGTGGTCTCCAACGCCGGCCTGCTCGGACCCGGCGCGCTCCTCGAGGTCGCCACCGACCGGCTCGCGGCCGAGTTCGAGGTCAATGTGCTCGGCCCGCACCGGCTGGTCCGCGCCTTCGTGCCCGGCATGGTCGAGCGCGGCCGCGGCGACATCGTCTTCGTCTCCTCCGACACGGCCGTGCGGGCCCGCCCGTTCATGGGTGGCTACAGCGCCACCAAGTCCGGCCTCGAGGGCCTGGTCGCCTCCCTCCAGATGGAGCTGGAGGGCACCGGCGTCCGCGCCTCCGTGGTGCGGCCCGGTCCGACCTGGAGCGAGATGGGCATGGACTGGGACCCGGACGCGGCCGCGTTCGTGCTCACCGAGTGGGTCAAGTGGGGCCACGCGCGCCACTCCCACTTCCTCAAGGCCAGCGCCATCGCGAACGCGATCACCGCCGTGGTGAGCGCACCCCGCGGGGTCCACCTGAGCCCCGTCGACGTCAACCCCGAAGCCCCCATCGAGAAGTCAGAGAAGAAGGAGGAGGGTCGCTGATGACCGCCACCAGCGCGGGCGAGCTGCTCGCCGCGATCCCCGAGGTCTCCACCGTCCTGGACGACCACGACCCCTCGGTCCCCGACATCATCCAGGGCACCGGCCACCTGCCCGAGATGCGCGTCGACCCGATCGCGCTGTTCCAGCGGGTGCGTGACGAGTGCGGCGACATCGGCCGGTTCCGGCTGGCCGACAAGGACGTCGTGCTGGTCACCGGCGCGGAGGCCAACGAGGCCTTCTTCCGCTCGCCCGACGAGGTGCTGGACCAGGCCGCGGCGTACCCGTTCATGACCCCGATCTTCGGCAAGGGCGTCGTCTTCGACGCCACCCCGGAGGAGCGCCAGCAGATGCTGAAGAACCAGGCGCTGCGCGGGGACATGATGCGCGGCCACGCGCAGACCATCGAGGCCGAGATCCGCCGGATGGTGGCGGACTGGGGCGACGAGGGCGAGATCGACCTGCTCGACTTCTTCGCCGAGCTCACCATCTACACCACCTCGGCGTGCCTGATCGGCAAGCCGTTCCGCGAGGAGCTGGACGTCCGGTTCGCCGAGACCTACCACCAGCTCGAGCGCGGGACCGACGCCATCGCCTACGTCGACGCGTACGCCGACATCGACTCCTTCCGCGATCGCGACGAGGCCCGGGAGAAGCTCGTCTCGCTGGTCCAGGCGATCGTGGACAAGCGCAAGGCGCGCGGCACCGTCCCCAAGGAGGAGCGGGACCTGCTCGACGTGCTGATCTCGATCGACATGTCGGCCGACTACATCACCGGGATCTTCATCTCGATGATGTTCGCCGGGCACCACACCTCCTCCGGCACGGCCTCCTGGGCGATGATCGAGCTGCTGCGCCACCCCGACGTGATGGCCGACGTGGTCGCCGAGCTCGACGGGCTGTACGCCCCGGACGCCGACGGCACCGCTCCGGAGGTCTCCTTCCAGGCCCTGCGCTCGATCCCGGTGCTGGAGGCGGCGCTGAAGGAGACGCTGCGGCTGCACCCGCCGCTGATCATCCTGATGCGCCTGGTCCGGGAGGACTTCGAGCTGCTCGGCCACACCATCCCCGCCGGCACGCTGATCGCGGCCTCGCCGAAGGTCTCGAACCGGATCGAGGAGGACTTCCCGAAGGCCGAGGAGTTCGACCCGGGCCGCTACATCGACCCGCGCCAGGAGGACCTCCAGAACCGGTGGACCTGGATCCCGTTCGGTGCGGGCAAGCACCGCTGCGTCGGCAACGCCTTCGCCATGATGCAGATGAAGGCCATCTTCTCCGTCGTCCTGCGCGACTTCACCTTCGAGGCCTCCCAGCCGCTGGAGTCGTACGACGACGACACCTCGAAGATGGTCATCCAGCTCGCCCGCCCCGCCAAGGTCCGCTACCGCCGGCGGCAGCGATGAGGGTCGTCGCCGACACCGGCATCTGCCAGGGGCACCAGCTCTGCCAGGGCGAGGCGCCCGACGTCTTCGGCTTCGACGAGGACGCCGACGTGGTCGTCGTGCTCGACGAGCACCCCGACGAGTCCCTGCGCAAGGACGTGACCCTCGCCGTGAAGTACTGCCCCGCCTTCGCCCTGTCGATCGAAGAGGATTGAGATGACCGACCCCACCCTGACCCGCGCCGAGATCGAGGAGTTCTGGGCCACCTGGCTCCAGATCAACCGCGACGTCGAGGCCACCGGCGACTGGCGGCCCATGGCCGAGTGGTACGCCGAGGACGCCACCTACGGCTGGATGTACGCCCCCGACGAGCACTTCATGGCCGTCGGCCGCGACCAGATCCGCGACTGGGCGATCGGCATCGAGATGGACGGCCTGGACGGCTGGCACTACGACTACGTCTGCACGATGATCGACGAGCAGAAGTCGATGGTGCTGGGCTTCTGGAAGCAGCGGTCGGGGATCCTCGACGACAGCGGCCAGGAGTACGAGATCCTCGGCATCGGCGGCTCCTGGTTCGGCCTCAAGCGGGTCACCGAGGGCGCCGACGCCGGCAAGATCAAGATCGACTGGCAGCGCGACTGGTTCGACATGCCCTCGACCGCGCACACCTTCATGGAGATCATCAAGGCCGGCAAGGCGCCGGAGACGCTGCTCAAGCGGATGTCGGTGGCGGGCCACGGCGTCCCCGGGCACTACCACCACGCGGACATCCCCTCCACGGTGTGGCCCCCGCCGGTCGAGCGCGGCGACCACATCACCCAGGCCCCGGCGCCCGAGGCCCAGGGGGCCGACGCATGAGCGGATTCGAGGCGCTGCCCGCGCCGCTCCAGCTGATCGACGGCAAGCTCGTGGGCGCGGCCGACGGGGCGTCGTACCCGATCCTGAACCCGGCGGACGGCAGCGAGATCGGGCGGGCGCCGGACAGCACGGCGGAGGACGTGGACGCCGCGATCGCGGCGGCCCGCAGGGCCTTCGACGAGTCCGAGTGGGCGGGCGATCGCGACCTCCGGGTGCGGTGCCTGCGCCAGCTGCACCAGGCGCTGCTCGACGAGGCCGACTCGTTCCGCGCGCTGACGACCGCCGAGGTCGGGATGCCGAGCTTCATGATGACCGCGGCCGGCTTCGACGTGCCCGTCGAGGGCCTGAAGTGGGTCACCGACCTGGTCGAGACCTACGAGTTCGAGACCGACCTCGGGGTGGCCTCCCCGATGGGCATCCCGTCGCGCCGCACCGTGCGCCGCGAGCCGGTCGGCGTGGTCGCCGCGATCACGCCGTGGAACGTGCCGACCCAGATCAACCTGGCCAAGATCGGCCCGGCGCTGGCGGCCGGCTGCACGGTGGTGCTCAAGCCGGCGCCCGACACCCCGTGGGTGGCCGCGGAGCTGGGCCGCCTGGTGGCCGAGCACACCGACATGCCGGCGGGGGTCTTCAACGTCGTCATGCCGCGGTCGAACGAGGTGGCCGCGACGCTGACCACCGACCCCCGGGTCGACATGGTCTCCTTCACCGGCTCGACCGGCGTCGGCAAGGCGATCATGGCCGCCGCCGCGCCGACCCTGAAGAAGGTCTTCCTCGAGCTGGGCGGCAAGTCCGCCGCGATCGCGCTCGACGACGCCGACGTGGCCGCGGTCGCCGGCGGCACCGCGTTCGCGGCCTGCATCCACGCCGGTCAGGGCTGCGCGATCACCACCCGGCTGATCGTGCCCCGGGACCGCTACGACGAGGCGGTGCAGGTCGCGGCCGCCACGATGGAGTCGATCGGGGTCAAGGACCCCGCCGACCCCGGCGCGATCTGCGGCCCGGTGATCTCGCCGATCCAGCGGGAGCGGGTGGCGGCGTACTTCGACGTGGCCACGGCCGAGGGCGGCACCTTCGCCACCGGCGGCGCCGTCGTCGACCAGCCCGGCAACTGGGTGCAGCCGACCGTCGTCGCCGGCCTCGACAACACCTCCCGGCTGGCCCAGGAGGAGATCTTCGGCCCGGTCCTGGTGGTCATCCCGCACGACGGCGACGACGACGCCGTGCGGATCGCCAACGAGTCGCCGTACGGCCTGTCGGGGTCGGTGGACTCCGGCTCGCTGGAGCGGGCGAAGGCCGTCGCCGCCCGGATCCGCACCGGGACGCTCGCCGTCAACGGCGGCGTCTGGTTCAGCCCGGACGCGCCGTTCGGCGGGTACAAGCAGTCCGGGCTCGGGCGAGAGATGGGCGTGGCCGGGTTCGAGGAGTACCTGGAGACGAAGACCATCGCGGAGCCGGCGTGACGCGGCGTCGGAATCACCGGCTGACCGGTGATTCCGACGCTTGACAGGCATTGCAACGCCCGGGAAGTGCATGAATCACCGGTCGACCGGTGATTCATACAGCCCGTCAAGCACCAACCTCGATCATCCACAAGGAGCACCATGCGTTTCGAGAACAAGGTCGCCGTCGTCACCGGCGCGGCCCAGGGCATCGGCGAGGCCTACGCCCGGGCGCTGGCGGCCGAGGGCGCCAGCGTCGTCGTGGCCGACCTCAACGAGGAGTCCGGCGCCAAGGTGGCGGCGAGCATCAACGAGGCGGGCGGCAAGGCCATCTTCGTGGCGTGCGACGTCTCCTCGGCCGACTCCGCGGACGCCCTCGTCCGGCGGACCGTCGAGGAGTTCGGCGGGATCGACCACCTGGTCAACAACGCGGCGATCTACGGCGCGATGGAGTTCAACCTGCTGATCACGGTCGACTGGGACTACTACCGCAAGTTCATGGGCGTGAACATGGACGGCGCGCTGGTGATGACCCGCGCGGTCTACCCGGAGATCGCGAAGCGCGGCGGTGGGGCGATCGTCAACCAGTCCAGCACCGCGGCGTACCTCTACTCCGGGTTCTACGGCCTGGCCAAGGCCGGCATCAACAGCCTCACCCAGCAGCTGGCCCACGAGCTCGGCGGCCAGCAGATCCGGGTGAACGCGATCGCACCGGGGCCGACCGCGACCGAGGCCACGAAGATCCAGGCCGGCGACGCCGCGAAGGACATCGTGCGGAACTCGCTGGCCCTCAAGCGGATGGGGTCGGTCGACGACATGGTCGGCGCCTGCCTGTTCCTGCTCTCCGACGACGCCTCCTGGGTGACCGGCCAGATCCTGGCGGTCGACGGCGGCCAGACGTTCCGGCTCTGAGCCGGGGACGAGGACGAGGGAGTACGACGTGGGCAAGTTCGACGACCTCCCGGAGGTCCGCCGCCGCGGTCTGGAGAAGATGGAGGAGGTCTACGGCTTCGACATGGCCGACGGCGACGGTGACTTCTTCCGCTACACCGCCGACCACCTGTTCGCCGACATCTGGCACCGGCCGGGCCTCTCGGACCGGGACCGCAGGCTGCTGCTGATCGGCATGCTCGCCGGGCAGGGGGCCGCCGACGTGCTCGGCATCCAGGTCCCGGCGGCGTACGCCAACGGCGAGCTGGACGACGAGGCGCTGCGCGAGATCGTCATCTTCTGCACCCACTACGCCGGGTGGCCGAACGGCGCCCGGCTGAACTCCATCGTCGAGGAGACGATCGCCAAGGCCGCCCGGGCCCGCGCGAAGGCCGAGCGCCAGGGGTGAGCCCGGGCGTCCGCCGAAGGTAAAGAATCCGGTCGTTTACACGTGTGAAACATTTCAACCCCGCTAGGTTCGCGCGATCCGCGGTCCCGGGGGAGGGCGGCCTGAGGGAGGCCGGTCGACGGGACCGATGACGCATGGCGGGGCTCGGGCGCGCCGTTCTGGGGGGAACAGGTGCGGGTACGACGGCGGGGTGCCGCGCGGCGCGGGCAGCGCGGCTCGATCGCGGTGATGGCCGCGCTCACGCTCAGCGTGGCGATGGTCGCCACCGCGATGACGGTGGACGTCGGGCTCCAGCGGGTCCTCCGCGCCGACCTCCAGACGCTGGCCGACGCGATCGCGATGGACCTCTCCCGCGAGCTGACCGGCGAGCCGGTCGGCGCCTACGACCCGGCGGCCCTCGCCGCGATCGAGGCGGCCAAGGCGGCCAGCGTGGACCGGAACCGCGCGGTGGTCGGCGGACCCGTCGACCCGGCGGACGTCGACTGGGAGTTCGTCGTCCGCGACCGGGCGACGGGGCGGCACGCACCCGCCGGCGCCGCCGAGGTGCCGACCGGGATCCGGGTGACGGCCCGCTCCGACGTCGACTTCGCCTTCGGCGCCTTCACCGGCGTGGAGAGCGGCTCCGCCGTCCGGTACGCCGTCGCCTCGGCCACCCGGCGCGCCTGCCTGCTGGTGAGCTCCTATGCCAGCGAGTTCGCCAGCGGCGACTCCTGGGTGCTCGACCTGGTGCTCGGTGACCTCCTCGGCACGGACGTCTCGGTCGCGCTGCTCGCCCCCGACAGCGGGCTGCTCGGCCTCGACGTCTCGCTCCTGGACCTCTTCGACGCGATCGGCCCGCTGCTCTCGCTCGACATCGACGGCATGTCCTACGACGAGATCCTGGGCACCGAGATCAGCGTCGGCAACCTGGTGCTCGCCACCCAGCACGTCCTCGAGCGCGAGTCCGGGCTGACCTCCGAGCTCGACCTGCTGCGCCAGGTCCGGGGCGGCATCCAGCTGAACCTGCCCCACGTCGACATCACGCTGGGCGACCTCTTCGAGCTGGACACCGCCGCGGAGTCCGCGGTCGACGTCACGGTGAACGTCTTCGACCTCCTCACCAGCGCCCTGATGGTCGCCAACGGGGACCGGGTGATCGACTTCCCGAGCGGCCTGACGCTGCCGCTGCCGATCGGGGAGGGCGGCGGCGCCCTGGTCGACGTGACCGCGCGCATGGTCGTCGGCCAGCCGCCGGTGCTCGGCTGCGACGGCAGCGCGACCAGCTCCCAACGGGTGATCGAGCTGCGCGGCGACATCGTCAACCTCGACCTGGGCGGGCTGATCCGGGTGCGCGCCCCGCTGACCGTGCGTCTCACGCTCGGCGACGCGGCGGCCACGGTCCGCGGGCTCGACTGCCTCCCCTCGGGGGCGGTCCGGGTCAGCACCGAGGTGCGCAGCGCGATGGTGGGCGTCGACGTACGCCTCGGGCAGCGCGCCGGGGAGCCGTCGTCGCCGGCGATGCGGGTCGCCCTGCTGGACATCGGGCTGCCCCGCTGGAAGGGCGTCGAGGTCGTCTCGGGGACCATCGCGCTGACCAGCGGCGCCGTCGTCAACCGGCCGACGGTGGCGCGGACCTTCGACGTCCCCCGGGGCGGCTACTCCGAGGTCTTCGACATCGCGCCCCGCGGGGTGGGGCTGCCGACGATCGGGCTGGCCTTCAACGACCTGCGGCTGCTCCAGGGGCTGGGGCCGCTCAGCGACCTGCTGAACCTCCTCGACGTGCCGAACCTGCTCCAGGCGACCGTCGACCTCGTCCTCGGCGGCATCGTCAACCCGCTCGTGGCGGGCCTCGACCGGTGGCTGATGGCGCCGTTGCTGGACACCTTCGGGATCACCGACGCGGGCGGCACGGTGCAGGTCGCGCCCGGCGCCGAGTGCGGGACGCCTCGGCTCGCCGGCTGAGGCACCCACGACGCGCCTCGGTCAAGGAACCCCAATTTTGGTGATGCGCACGGCTTGTCTGGGCTAGCCTGCGGCTCATCTGGGGCCCGGAGGGGGTGGCCGGCCGACGTGGTCGACCGCCGGGGCCGGACATGGGGCGGGGCGAGGCTCGGGCCGCGCCGCAGTGGGGGGTCGACGATGCGGGCATGGCGGATCCGGCGACGCCGGCGCGGCGAACGCGGCGCCGTGGCGGTGATGGTCGCCATCCTGCTCAGCGTCCTCCTGCTCGCGACCGCACTGACCGTCGACCTCGGCACCCAGCGCAACCTCCGCGCGGACCTGCAGGGCCTGGCCGACGTCGTCGCCCTCGACCTCTCCCGCAACATCACCGGCCAACCGGTCAGCGCCTACACCGACGAGCAGCGCGCGCAGATCGACGCCGAGCTCGTCGCCAGCGTGCAGCGCAACCAGGGCCTGATCGGCGGCACCGTCGCCCCCTCCGAGCTGAGCTGGTCGTTCGTGCTCCGCGACCCGGTCACCGGCCGTTTCGTGGCCGCGGGCGCCTCCGAGACGCCGACCGCCATCGAGGTGACCGCCCACGGCGACGTCGACTTCGCGTTCAGCGGCATCACCGGCGTCGCCGAGGGCGAGTCCAACCGCGTCGCCGTCGCGCAGAGCACCAAGCGGGCGTGCGTCCGGGCGCGGTCGTACGTCAAGGAGTGGAACATCAGCAACTCCTGGCTCGGGCAGTCGCTCGGTGGCCTGATGAGCACCGCGTCCGGCGAGGACGTGATCGTGATGTTCTTCGACACCGAGACCGGCATGCTCGACGTCAACCCGCCGATCGGCGACGTCGTGGCGGCGCTCGACGCGCTGGTCGCCCAGGACCTGGCCGGCCTGAGCGGCACGGCCCTGTCCGGCACCACCGTCACGCTCGACGTCTTCCTGCAGGCGGTGGCCGACGTCGTGCAGACGCACGGCACCGCCGACCAGGTGACGCTGGTGCAGGACCTGCGCGCCGGGCTCGACCCGGCCAAGGTCACCGGCGGCGTCCGGCTCGGCGACGTGATCGACTTCGGCGCCGACAAGACCGTCGCGCTGACGATGCCGATCAACATCGCGGACATGGTCTCCGCCGCGCTGATCTCGGCGACGGGGGTCGACGGGCTGGCCTACGCCGACCTGGGCGGGCTCTCGCCGACCCTGCCGGAGGGGGAGCAGTCGATCCTCGGGATGAGCACCAAGATCTCCGTGGCGAAGAAGCCGGTGATCAGCTGCTCCGGCACGGTGACCAGCTCGCAGACGACCTTCCAGATCACGGGCACCCTGCCCACGTTCCCGGTCTACATCTACCCGTACTGGTACCGGCTGACGGCGCCCATCTCGATCACGGTCTCCACCGCGAACCTCACCGCCACGACCACGGGCATCACGTGCCTGGCCGACGGCACCAAGCGGGTCGGCCTCGACGTCGACAGCAGCACCTTCGGCATCGACATCCGGATCGGCCAGCTGCCCGACGACCCGTCGTCGCCGGAGATGACGGTCAAGGCCTCGGCGGTCCTGGGCGTCGCGGAGGTCACGGTCGCCTCCGGCACGATCCGGCTCTACAGCACGAGCAGCCGGCCCACGGTCCACACCAGCCTCGACGTGGTCGACGGCGACTACTCGGCATCGGTCGACATCCGGCCCGAGGGGCTCGGCGTGCCGAACCTGGCGGTGCAGAACCAGCTCACCAGCATCTTCGGCACCGGCTACGCGCAGTACATCGGCGACGTCGTCGCAGCGGTCTACAACGCGATGAAGAACGGCCTCACCGAGTGGCTCCTCAACCCGATGCTCGACGCCCTCGGCGCGACGTTCGGCGGCGGCAGCGTGCGGCTGGTCCCGACCGTCGACTGCGGCACCCCGCGCCTGGTCGGCTGAGCCCACGCTCGGCCGCGACTTCGCCCCCGCCGACGTGGCGTAGGTCACGATGAGGCAGGGTAGTGCCCATGGCTGAGGCAGTGCTCCCCCCGACCAGCAGCCCCGATCAGGGACCGATCGAGCCGGTCGTCCTGGACGGGCTCGCGGTACCGGACCCGGCCGGCACCCCGTCGTACCGGGGTGGCCTGCGGGTCTGGGCGCTGCCGACCGACGTGGTGGCCGACGCCGACCTCGACCGGGCCCGTCCCTGGTTCGACGAGGAGGAGCGGGCGCAGGCCTCCGCCTTCGTCCGCGCCGAGCTGCGGCGCTCCTACGAGGTCGCCCACGCGGTCGCGCGGCTCGTGGTCGGCACGGTGCTCGACCGCGATCCCGCCGCGGTGGCGTGGGACCGCCACGACTGCCCCGGGTGCGGCGAGCCGCACGGCCGGCCGCGCGTCGAGGGCGGCCCGGGCGGCGTCGAGTTCTCCCTCGCGCACACCCCGGGCCTGGTCCTCGTCGCCGTGGCCGACGGCCCCGTCGGCGTCGACGTCGAGCGGTTCCCGGCGGCGGAGGACCTCGCCGGGCTCGCCGGCGTGCTGCACACCGACGAGGCCGCCGAGGTGGAGAAGTCCGACGACCCGGGCGAGTCCGTCGTCCGCTTCACCCGCGCCTGGACCCGGACCGAGGCCTACCTCAAGGGCGTCGGCATCGGCCTGGGCCGCGACCCGCACCTGGACTACCTCGGCACCGACGCCGCCCCCGAGCGGCTGCTGGAGGACTGGCGGATCCGCGACGTGGCGGTGCCCGGCGGGTTCGGTGCGGCGGTGGCGACCCGCGACGCGGAGTGACCTGCCGTAACCTCGCTGCGTGAGAACGGCCCGGTCCTCCCTCGGCCGCCTCGTGCGGCTCGAGCTGAGGCACCCCGCCCAGGCGGTCGTCGTCGCGTTCGCCGCCGCGGTCCTGGTCGGCACCGCGCTGCTGGCTCTCCCGCCCGCGCGGGCCGGTGACGGGTCGGCGCCGCTGCTCACCGCGCTGTTCACCTCCACCAGCGCGGTCTGCGTCACCGGCCTGACGGTGGTCGACACCCCGAGCTACTGGTCGCCGTTCGGGGAGGGGGTGATCCTGGCGCTCATCCAGGTCGGCGGCTTCGGCATCATGACCATGGCCTCCCTGCTCGGGATGCTGATCTTCCGGCGGCTGGGCCTGCGCTCGCGGATCACCGCGGCCACCGAGACGAAGGCGACCGGGCTGGGCGAGGTGCGGGGCGTGCTCAAGGGCGTCATCACGATCAGCGTGGCCGTCGAGGCGGTCACCGCGCTCGCGCTCACCCTCCGGTTCGTGCTCGGCTACGACGAGACGTGGGGCCGCGCGGCGTACCACGGCGTGTTCCACGCCGTCTCGGCGTTCAACAACGCCGGGTTCGCGCTCTACAGCGACAGCCTGGTCCGCTTCGCCAGCGACCCGTGGATCTGCCTGCCGATCGCCCTCGCCGTGATCGCCGGCAGCCTCGGCTTCCCGGTCTGGGTCGAGCTGGCCCGCCGCTACCGCTCGCCCCGGGCGTGGAGCATGCACACCAAGATGACGATCTCGGCCAGCGCCCTGCTCCTGCTGCTCGGCACGGCGTTCGTGACCGCGAACGAGTGGCGCAACCCGGCCACGCTCGGCGCGCTGGAGCCGCCGGGCCGGCTGCTCGCCGGGTTCTTCCAGGCGGTGATGCCGCGCACGGCCGGGTTCAACAGCGTCGACTACGGCGAGATGCGCGACGGGACGCTGCTCGGCACCGAGATCCTGATGTTCATCGGCGGCGGGTCGGCCGGCACCGCGGGCGGGATCAAGGTGACCACCTTCGTCGTGCTCTTCTACGTGATCTGGGCCGAGGTCCGCGGCGAGCGCAACGTCGAGGCGTTCGACCGCCGGGTGGCGGACCGCGCGATCCGGCAGGCCCTCACCGTGGCGCTGCTCGCCGTCGGCGCCGTGGCCGGCGCGACCGTGGCGCTCCTCGAGCTCTCCGAGCTGCCCACCCGTGACGTCCTCTTCGAGTCGGTCTCTGCGTTCGCCACGGTGGGCCTGTCGACCGGGATCACCCCGGAGCTGCCCGACACCGCGCGGCTGGTGCTGGTCGGCCTCATGTTCCTCGGCCGGCTCGGGCCGGTCACCCTCGTCTCCGCGCTCGCGCTCCGCGACCGCGGACGGCTGCACCGACTCCCGGAAGGACGGCCCATCATTGGCTAGGTCATTGGGCAGGAAGCGCGACAACGCGGTGGTCGTCATCGGCCTCGGACGCTTCGGGCGCTCGCTCGCGCTGGAGCTGATGAAGGACGGCACCGAGGTGCTCGCCATCGACTCCGACCCGCGGCTGGTCCAGTCGCTCGCCGGGCGGGTCACCCACGTGGTGGAGGCCGACGCCACCGACGAGGAGGCCATGCGACAGCTCTCCGTCGGCGAGTTCGACCGGGCCGTGATCGGCGTCGGCACCGACCTGGAGGCGAGCATCCTCTCGGCCTCGATCGTGCTCGGCCTCGGCGTACCCAACGTCTGGGCGAAGGCGATCAGCAAGGCCCACGCGCGGATCCTCAGCCAGATCGGGGTGCACCACGTGGTCCGCCCCGAGCACGACATGGGCCGCCGGGTCGCCCACCTCGTGCTGGGCCGGATGATGGACTACATCGAGTTCGACGACGGCTACGCGTTCGTCCGGACCAACGCGCCCCGGGTGCTGCACGGGCGGAGCCTGGCCGGGTTCGGCGTGCGGGCGACGTACGGCGTCACCGTCGTCGGGGTGAAGGCGCACGGCGAGGAGTTCACCTACGCCACCGCCGAGACCGTGCTGCGGCCCGGCGACGAGATCATCGTCTCCGGGCCCCGGCACGCCGTCGAGGAGTTCAGCGCGCTCGACTGATGGTGCCGTCCGCGCGTGGAGCTGGCAGGCGCCGTCGTCACATGCGAATTGGCCCCAGAATCGGCCGCGGAGGGGCCAATGTCCATGTGACGACGGCGAGACGGACGACCCCGGCTCAGTCGCCCGCCTGCGCCGCCAACACGCGGGCGGCCTCCCGGACGGCAGAGGTGTTGGCCTTGAGCTGGCGGGAGCCGGCGAGCTTGGCCGTGATGTGGTCGCGGACGACGATCGGCTCGTACGCCAGGCCGTCGGCGGCGTCGAGGTGCGTCGGTAGGGTCTCGATCACGGCGTCGACGTTGCCGTCGTGGAAGAAGGCGACCGAGCGGCGCCGCCGGATGGTGCCGTCGACCACCGGGGGCTTGACCCGGTGCAGCGTCGACATCCATCGGTCGTTCGTCAGCCGCGCCGTGAGGTCGCCGAGGTTGACCAGCAGGGCACCGTCGATGGGCTCGACGTCGTGCCACCGCTGGTCGCGGCCGAGCACCTGGAGCCCGGCCACCTGGTCGGCCCACAGCACGGTGACGATCCCGAAGTCGGTGTGCTCGCCCATCCCGATGAGGTCGCCGTCCAGCGTGACGTCGGTGCCCTCGGGCAGCGCGTAGTTGTTCATCCGCATCACGTCGATGGAGTGGTCGGTGAGGCGGTCGAAGAAGTCGCTCGGCTGCCCGAGGGCGTCGGCGAACACCGCCGTCAGCGTGCGGGCGACCCGCGCGGCCTCCGCGAAGTAGGCCTCGACCCTGCCCCGGAAGCCCTCGACCCGCGGCCACGTGTTGATGCCGTAGTCGTCCTCGGAGAGGCCGAGTCCCGGGTACCAGCGCGCCTCGGCCCCGACGTTGTAGGCCTCGAAGAAGTCGTTCATCCGGGACGCGGACTCCACGCCGAGGCTCAGGCTCAGCGACTCGCTCTTCGGCGGGCTGTAGCCGCGGTTGCCGGTGACGACGTACGCGCGCTTCTCCTCCAGTGGCAGCAGGAAGAAGGCGTCGAGCGCCTCGGTCAGGCCGGCGATCGCCTCGTCCGGCACGCGGTGCCCGAGGATCTGGACGAAGCCCACGGACGAGCAGGCCTCGTCCATGGCGGCGGCCGCGGCGGCGCGCTCCTCCGGCGACCCGTCGCCGGTCCAGGCCGAGATGTCCACCACCGGTACGGCGAACGGCTGGGTGTCGGTCATGGTCCTCTCCTCCGGGTGGTCCGACGTGCTCAGGAGACGGTCGCCGCGGCCGCGCGCTGGCGGAAGTAGTCCGCGCACACGACGGGCGGGTAGTCGGTGCCGGGCACCAGCGGCGAGATCTCGAGGTCCATGTCGACCTCCATGAAGAAGATGAGGGAGATCAGCTCCTCGGTGGGCGCGTCGGTCTGCGGGGCCTGCACCCGGTGGCGCGTCGAGCGCCACCGGTCGCCGACCCAGCGGGCGAGCAGGTCGCCGACGTTGATCGTCAGCGCGCCGGCCTCGTACGGCGCGTCCACCCAGTCGCCGTCCAGCGTCTGCACCTGCAGGCCGCCGTAGCCCGGCTGGCGGTCGAGGAGCGTGTAGGTGCCCCAGTCGGTGTGCGGCCCGACGCGGTACTGGCCCTCGAGGGCCGCGCCCACCTCGGTCAGCGGGGGGTAGCGGTTGATGTTGAAGGTGTGCGGCGAGGCCTGGGCGCGGTCGACGAACCACTCCTCCTCGAGGCCGAGCGCGAGGGCGCTGGCGCGCAGCAGGTCGTAGTAGACCTCGCGGGCCTGGCGGGCGAGCTCGTCGGCGAGCGCGGGCAGCTCGGGCACCTGGGCGGGCCAGGCGTTCTCGGCGAACCACTCGGCGTCGACCTCGTCGTCGCCCGTGCTGAAGTTCCGGCCCTGCGTGAGCGACTCCTTCATGTCGGCCCGGGCGGGGTCGGAGTCCTCGCCGTAGAAGGAGTTGGCCTCGCCGCCCACCGGCAGCCATCCGCGCCCCGCCACCCGGGTCGCGATCTCGGCCTTCTGCTCGACGGGCAGCCCGAAGAACCGGGACGCGCCGGCGCGGACCCGGCCCATCAGCTCCGCGTCCATGCCGTGCCCGGCGATCAGCAGGAAGCCGGAGCTCTGCAGCGCGGCGTCCATGCGGCGGGCGAACGCGCGGCGCTCCTCCGCGGTGCCCGCGCGGAACGCGCCGATGTCCAGGAGCGGGATGTCGATCTCTGTCATGGCCCCGAGGCTAGGCAGGAAAGATCACCAGCACGTGAACCCGATGTTCACTGGAGCCGCGCACGCTGGTGCGGTGGTGCCCCCGGTAGGAGTCGAACCTACGACCTTTCGCTTAGGAGGCGGCTGCTCTATCCACTGAGCTACGGGGGCTCGGGTGGCATCCTCTCAGGTCGGCGCCCGCCACGACGAAGTGGTGGGAGAATGGGCCCGCCCACGGTGTCGCTTGGGGAGACGCCGTACGGTGGGCCGGGCGCGACGCGCCGTCGCGGCTGGGCTCGGCAGCCCCGTGTAGAAGGTGCCCACGGGCAGACCCATGGCCAGGTGAACGATGACGCAGGACAACCCCCCGACCCCGCCGGACGACGGTCGAGCGCGCAAGGTGGCCACCTCGCGCGCCAAGGGTGGCGCCCGGAAGCGGAAGGTCCCCGGCCACACGGTCGCGAAGGTGATCACCGCGACGCTGACGGTGCTGGCCCTGACCACGGGCGTGTCGGTCGCGGTCATCTACAACCACTGGAACGCCAACATCGACGTCAAGGACCTCGACCGGCAGCTCAAGGACCGGCCCGAGAAGAAGGAGGTCGAGGGCCCCAAGGAGCCGCTCAACATCCTGGTGATGGGCTCCGACACCCGCGAGGGCGAGGGGAACAAGATCGACGGCGAGTCCGGCGGCGGCCTCTCCGACACCACGATCCTGGTGCACCTGTCGGCCAACCGTGAGTTCGCCTACGGCATCTCGATCCCGCGCGACACCCTCGTCGACCGGCCCGAGTGCTACGAGGAGGACGGCACCGCGATCCCGGCCGCGACCGACGCGATGTGGAACGCGGCGTACGCCGTCGGCGGCCCCGCGTGCACCGTTCAGCAGCTCGAGCAGGTCTCGGGGGTCCGCGTCGACAACTACGTGGTGATCGACTTCGCCGGCTTCAAGGACATGGTCAACGCCCTCGACGGCGTCGAGGTCTGCATCCCCGAGGACATCAACGACACCGAGCACGGCATCGTGCTGAAGGCGGGCACCCGCGAGATCAAGGGCGACGAGGCGCTCAGCTACGTCCGGGTGCGGCACGTCGGCAGCGGCACCGACCTCAACCGGATCAAGCGTCAGCAGGCGTTCCTCGCGGCGATGATGAACAAGGTGCTCTCCGGCGGGACGCTGGCGCGTCCGGACCGGATGGTCTCGTTCGTGAACGCCCTGACCGACTCGATCCAGACCGACTTCGAGAGCGTCGGCGAGCTGGCTGACCTGGCCAGCAGCTTCGCCGGGATCGGCCCCTCGAACGTCAAGTTCGTCACCACGCCCTGGGTCTACTCCACCGCCCAGCCGGGACGTGTCGAGTGGACGCCCGAGGTCGAGAAGCTCTGGCGCCTGGTGATCAACGACAAGCCGCTCACGCAGGAGTTCGTGGAGAAGTCGATCAGCGCCGCCGACGACCCCGAGGGCTCGTCCGCCGCGCCGACCGACGCCGCCACCGACGCCGCCACCGACGCCGCCACGCAGGGGCCGTCGGGCTCCGCGAGCCAGGCGCCGGGTGGGGCGACCGGGTCGGCCGCGACGGAGTCGACCGGGGGCGCCTCGCCGAGCGCGACCGAGTCGGAGCAGGGCGGCCTCTCCGACGCCGAGCGGGAGTACGCCGGCCTCTGCACCTGACCCGCCCCCATCCCGCGCGTCGGCATCGGTGCCCGCCCCATGCATCGGTGCCCGCCCCATCGTGGGCCGTGCACGGTCGGGGTTGGGGGTTCCGGGCGCCCGGGAGCGTAGGGTCGAGGGCATGAGCAGCCAGGAGCCGGAGCCGGCGTGGAAGCGCAAGCAGCGCCTCGCCGAGATCTTCGGCGACGCGCTGCCCGACACGACCTCCGACGAGCGCGACGAGGGCGCGCGGCCGAGCGGCGGCGGGAAGGGCGAGTCGGCCTCCGACCGCTGGCTCAAGTCGCAGGTGCCGCCCCACCACGGGGGCTGAGCGACGCCACGCCCATCCGGGTCAGCGCGAGGTCAGCGCGTCCCGGATCTCGGTGAGCAGGGCGATCTCCGACGGCGCCGCCGGGTCGGCCTCCTCGGGGAAGAACTTCTCCTTCGCCTTCACGTAGGGCGTGACGATGAGGAAGTAGACCACCGCGGCGAGGATCACGAACGAGATGACGGCGGTGATGAAGACGCCGACGTTGACCCCCGCCATGGTGACGGCGTCGAAGTTCGGCTGGCCGCCGATCTTGCCGATGAAGCCCATCAGCACGTCGGTGAAGGCGCTGACGACCGCGCCGAACGAGGCGGCCATGATCAGGCCGACCGCGATCTCGACGAGGTTGCCGCGCAGCAGGAAGTTCTTGAAGCCGTCCATCTGATGGGTCTCCTAGGTGGGAGCCGGCCGGGAGCCGGGGTGGGAGCCAGGGGGAGCCGGTGGGAGCCGGACGAGGCGTCGAACCTAGCCGCCGGCCCAGGCGAATGTCACGAAGCTCAGCGCGCCGGCGGACGTGACCTGCTGCACGTCGGCCGCGGCGACGCCGAGGACCACCAGCCGCCCGCCGAGCAGCCCGGACGGCCCCGCCGCCCCGCCGTCGACGCCGGCGGGCGGCACGGCCAGCACCGTGACGCCGACCGCGACCACCGCCGTCGTCCCCGCCGCGGGGTCGGTCGCCAGCACGTCGATCCGGTCGCCGGCCGCGAGCAGCCCCGCCTGGTCGGCGTCCGACAACCGGACCGGTACGGCGACCCGGCCGGTCGCGCCCGCGGCCAGGCCGGGGCCGACCACCCGGACGTCGGTCACCGGCTCTCCGCGGCGCAGCGGCGCCGCCAGCACGACCCCGGTCGGGTCCTCGACGACGCCGTCGGGGACCGCGTCCGGCGGCAGCCCGACCCGGTCCAGGTCACCGGGCTCGACCCGCGCGCCGGCGGGGAGGTCGCGCGCGGCGACCGCGACCGCGCGGACGCCGGTGGCATCGCCCTGGCGATCCTCGACGGCGAGGCCGTGCCCGCGGGTGGCATGGGCATCGCCAAGCAGCGCGGTCGAGGCC